>JAATGX010000066.1 GCA_015688915.1 Desulfuromonadales bacterium | reverse complement strand
CGCTGCAGAGATTGTCCACAACCGTGTGAACGCTACCAAACCCAATCTTGGGTTGACGAACTGGCGCGGTGCGGTGATTCGCAAGCAGGATATAGCCATTGCCAAAAACTATCTTGATGAACCGGAGCTGGCGGCGCTCAACAACCTTGTGGAGCAGTATCTCGTCTTCGCCGAAGGTCAGGCAATGCGTCGTGTGCCTATGTACATGGCGGATTGGGTCAAGAAGTTGGATGCCTTCCTTACGCTCAACGACCGGGACATTCTCACCAACGCCAGGCGCATTTGCCATGAGATGGCGCAGGCCAAGGCCGAACTGGAATACAACAAGTTCAAAACACTTACTGACTCAGACATCCGCCCGGTGGATGAAGACTTTGAGCAGGTTGCACGGGCGCTCCCAAAACTGCCGCGCTCGAAAAAATAGCGTGGTTGACGGCCTGCCTCCTCCGCGCTCTCCGCGTGAAACAATTTGTGGCTGGTTGCACACACAGACAGGGGTATAGTCGATAGGTGCCTCCTGTAAGAACGGCAACTGGAATAGAAAACAAGACCTCCAAGGTTCTGCAACCCCGGAGGTCTTGTCGTTTCCGCACAAGAGATCAGTCTGATATGTCAGTATGCCTCGGAATTGCCCGTTATATCCTCATTGGTGACCCTGGCGCGGAAGACGCGATAGACCCAGATCTTGTAGGCGATAACGGTCGGGACGCAAATCAACGCCACCACGGTCATGATCTGAAGCGTCAGGAGGCTGGACGACGAGTTGAAGATGGTCAGGTTTGAGGCCGGATCGAGGTTCGAGGGGATCAGGTTGGGGAAAAGCCCGGTCACCCCGGTAAAGACCACGAAAACGATGGTCAGGCACGAGAAGAGGAAGGCCTTGTGCTGGGCCCCCTTGACGGCGAAGACCTTGACCAGCAGCAGCGAGACGACCGCGATGAGCGGAACGATGAGCAGCAGCGGCGCTTTGAGGAAGTTGTCATACAGCCTGGTGGCAGGGTAGGTGTAGCCGAGGAAGACCACGGCGACGACCAGCAGCGGCAGCCAGAGCTTGTTGGCCAGGCCGGCGGCCCGTGCGCTCAGTTCCCCGGTGGTCTTGATGGCGGCATAGAGCGAGCCGTGCACGGCAAAGAGGAGGACGAACAGCACGCCCGTCACCAGGCCGTAGGGATTGAGCAGGCCGATCAACGTCCCGTCGTAGGTGAAGTTCAAGGTGGCAAAATCGTTCTTCATCGGGATCCCCTTGAAGATGTTGCCGAAGGCGACCCCGAACAGAAGCGCCGGGAGAAAGCTGGAGACGATGATGGCGATGTCCCATGATGTTCTCCATGTGGTGCTTTCCAGCTTGCTCCTGAATTCAAAGGATACGCCGCGCACGATCAGGGCGAACAGCAGGAGCAGCAACGCCGAGTACAGATTGCTGAACATCAGCGCATAGGTGGTTGGAAAGGCCGCGAAGGTGGCGCCACCGGCGGTGATCAGCCAGACCTCGTTGCCGTCCCAGACCGGACCGAGGGTATTGATCAGGACCCGTTTTTCGGTGTCGTTTTTAGCCAGGACTCCCGACAGGAAGCCGGTGCCGAGGACAAAGCCGTCCAGCATGAAGTAGACCGCCCACAAAACACCCCACAATACGAACCAGATGATCTGGAATACGGATGCGTCCATAGTTTATCCCCTCCCTTGTACGTTGATGATAGTCGAAAGATCCGTATCCGGCCCTTTTTTGGCGTATTTGACCAGCAGGAAGATGTCAATGGCGCCCAACAGGCCGTACAACACGGTAAAGCCGAGCAGCGACAGGGCGACCTGCGTGGTTGAGATCGATTTGGAAACCGCATCGGCGGTTTTGAGGACGCCGTACACGATCCAGGGTTGCCGCCCCAATTCAGCCACGAGCCAGCCGAATTGCTCGGCCAGGTACGGGGCCGGTATGGCGAAGACCATCACTGACAGGAATACGCGCTGGTCGGCAAAGTTCGACCGGCGTGAAAGGATGATGCCCAGAAGGCTGGCAATGATCATGAATGTACCGAGTCCGACCATCAGGCGGAAGCTGAGAAAGGTGGGGGTAACGGCGGGGCGGAGTTCCGCCGGGAAATCCTTGAGCCCCTTGATCTCGGCGTTTGCGTCGTGAAAAGCCAGAAAACTGATCGCGTTGGGAATACAGAGCTGCTCGACGGCGTTGCACTCACGGGCCACATCCGGCAGAAGCAGCAGGTTCATGCCGACACCGCGCTGGGTTTCCCATTGTGCCTCCATGGCGGCAAATTTCGTGGGCTGCGTCCTGGCGATCTCCACGGCGTGGAAGTCGCCGGTCACGGCAACGCCGATGGAGGCGACGAATGCCCAGACCGCGGCCAGCTTGAAGGAACGTATGAAAAAGTCGGTCTCGTTTTTCCGCAACAAGTGCCAGGCGGAAACGCCCATGATCACGAAGGCGGCCAGGGCGTAACCGGAGAGCAGGGTGTGGGTGAACTTGATCCAGCCGTAGGGGTTGGTCAGGACAGCCAGGAAGTCGTTCATCTCGGCCCTGCCGTTGCGCAGCACGTAACCGACCGGTTTTTGCATCCAGGCGTTGGCCAGGAGGATGATGAGGGCGGAAACGTTCGTGGCGACCGAGGCCAGCCAGATGCTAACCAGGTGGGCTTTCTTGGAGATCTTGTTCCAGCCGAAGATCCAGACGCCGATAAAGACCGATTCGAGGAAAAAGGCCAGGGTGGCCTCGATGGCCAGCGGCGCGCCGAAGATATCGCCCACGTACCGCGAATATTCGGACCAGTTCATGCCGAACTGGAATTCCATGGTGATGCCGGTCACCACGCCCAGTGCGAAGTTGATCAGGAACAGCTTGCCCCAGAACTTGGTCATGCGGAGCCAGGTTTCATCTCCCGTGGTGACATACTTGGTTTCCATCCAGGCGGTCAGGATCGAAAGCCCGAGCGTGAGAGGGACAAAGATCCAGTGGAACATGCCGGTTGCTGCGAATTGCAACTGACTGAGGGTTAGTACGTTCATACACTCTCCTTTGCGTTTCTGGGATGATTGTCTTTTCGACAAATTTGATATGACCAAATTTTTTTTCGCTATTCTACTATTAATTATTCAGATTGCAAGAATAAAAGACTAAATAAATCATTTTTATCTTTTTATTGTTTTCAGAGGCTCGGACAGCCGTTGTTACCGGCTCGGTGGAGGGGTTATCGAAGGGCGGGTGGGGTGAAAGGTCGACTGAAACAGCTACGGTTTTTTTTCATCGTCATCATCGTCGAGCATACGGTATTTGGGGCGTTCGATATCATCAAACTCCCCTTTTTTCGCTGCCCAGACAAAGAACAGCCAACTCCCGCAGCCGACAAAAAGCGATAATATGATCAATGCAACAAGCGAATCATCCATGTTGTCCGGTCACCGTTGGCCTCAAAAAATCCTCCGCAAACACATCTGAATCCGTGACACCTGAACGGCGGAGCGAGCGAAATGCCGGAGTCAATCGTCGCCCATGAAGTTCCATGCCGGCTGTGCCGCATGAACGCCACCCAGGAGGCACAACCCGCCCGGAACGTCAGGACTGGGGCATTCCAAGCGAGAGAAGCCGGGAAGGCGGCACGGATTCAGGACATACTCAATTGAAGATCACCATTCTTTCCTGAAGTGCATTGGCGCCACGGCTGACACGCATGGTCCCGCGCAATTCGCTCCAGGCGCCCGCCGGTTGCGGTGCAGAGTAGATTCCGGGGTTTGTCTCGACCAGGACAAGGGTATCATTTTTACCGGAGTCGCCGGTCTGCACTTCGAAAATCGCCGTGCCGCCGCTCAGCGGAGTGCCGGCAGCATCGCGTACCTGAAGTTGAAGCCTGCCTCGGGACAGTGCGGCGGTCATCCGCCATCCCGCTGCGGCCGCCCGGTCACGGTCGCGGGCCTCGCCGTAGTGGAGACCGTGGCTGTAGTACTCCGTATCCACGACCTTGCTGACCTTTCGCCCGGCGATGACGAAACTGAGCGCCATTGCCGCGACAAACAGGACGAACAGTCCTGCCAGGACCCGTTTCCAGAACCTGCCCGTGTCCGTTTGTTCATTGTTCATGCCCATCTCCTAGTGTACCAGCAGTGTAACCGGCGCGACCGCTGCCTGCGCACCGTCCCGCATCAGGTGGAGTTCCACGACACGGGATGCGGCGGGAGCCGGTGTTATCCGCACGATGAAATCGACCCGCCGGTTGGCATTGGGCGGCACAAGGATGCCGGTGGCCGGCCCGAGCAGGTCCACCCGGAAACCGGCCGGGGAGGGGAGGGTGATCTCGAAGGACGCGGCCCGGGTGGAGCGGTTTTCGATAGAGGCGGTAAAGAAGTTGATCACCCCGCCTTCCGGGAGCAGTCGCACTTCGCCGTTGCCGCCGCGCTGAATCTTCATGGTTGCCTGGGTGCGTGTCGCAATGCCTGCCGCCATGAGGCCGCAGAGGGCGATGACGATCCCGGCGAGAAGCGCCGATCTGGCATTCAACGGATGTCCGCCCCCCTCGGCCGTCAGGCCGAAGGTGTAATGGATCAACCCGCCCCGGTTCCGCTTCGCCATGACACCCCGGCAGGCATCGAGACATTTGCCGCAATTGACGCATTCTATCTGGAGCCCCTTCTTGATGTCGATCCCCATGGGACAGACCCGCTCGCAGGCGGCGCAGCGGATGCAGACATCTTTCAGGGCCGGGTCGAACTCCAGGGTCAGGGTATTGCGGTCCATGGCCATAAGCTGGATACGGCCATAGGGACAGACCGTCTTGCAGAACGTGCGCCGGACCCGGACCATGTCGAAATAGAGCAGGGCGAAAACGGCGACAAGGCTTGTGCCGGCCACCATGCCGAGTTGGCCGGTCATCAGGCGATGTAGAAATTCCGACGGAGGGATGAAGTACCAGACCAGGTTTGCGGAGACGAGAAACGCGAGCAGGAGATAGAAAAGGTGCCGGCATATTCCGGGCAGCAGGTTTCCCCGGAGGAGGCGCGCTATCTTCCGGTCCGCGAATTCGACCAGGTCGGAGATCGTCGTCTGGGGGCAGAACCACCCGCACCAGACCCTGCCGAACACCATGGTGAAGAACAGAAAGACAAATACCAGGATCAGGACGGCGATCAGGAAGAGGAAAAATTCCTCGATTCGGATCTGAGTGCCGAAGAAGAACAGCGTGCGGGACCCGGCATCGAGGCGGAGCAGAGACTCTCCGCCCACTCGCACAAAGGGCAACCCGACGATAAAGAGGGTGGAGAGCCATTGAACCAGTTTTCGTTTAGGTGCGATCCGGGAGTACGACATAATGGCCCGGTAGCTTATTTCAGCGACAGTATGAATGCCACGAGTCCCTCGACCTTTTCATGGGAAAGATCGTTCTTGAAAGAGGGCATGCCGCCGGGGCGCCCATCAACGATGCTTTGGGCAATCGCCTGACTGGTCTTGCCGTATTTGAATTCAGCTCGCGTCAAGTCCGGGCCGATGCCTCCCTTGCCCTCAGGGCCGTGACAGGCGACGCACCGCTCGCCGAACTCCTTTTTGCCCAGGGCAAGATATTCATCCCTTTTCCCCTCCGTGGCCGGAGCCGCCGGTTGCGCTTCTTTCCCGCCCGGCTGGGCTGTTGCCACCTGCTGTTGCTTGGCCAGTTTTTTCTGCGCAAACTCCGCTTCCGAGCTCCAGCCGCTGAACAGGTAATAGGCCATGAAACAGACGGCCCACGCGGCCAGAACGGCGAACAGGATCCTGAACACCACCGGCGACTTGGTTTCTGCCCGGTACTCGATTCCGTCGAAGTCTTTATGTTCGTCAGACATGAATAACGCCTCCTGTGTGTGAAATTGTCCGTAACGGTGATGAAAAACTATCGGGAAGCAACGGTTCAATCGTCATCCATCATGCGGTACTTCGGGGCTTCCTCCTTTTCCCGCCGTTTCCTGCTGTAGGTTCGCGCCACGATGGCGACGAACAGTGCGAACAACAGGAACGTAACTCCCAGATAGTAGACGCTTGCCAGGTCCATATCAGTGCCCCGCGGACTTCAGATAGGTAACGACCTTCCAGGACCGGTCCTTGCCGAGGGTATCGCCGAACCCGGGCATGCCGGCGGCGGGGCTGCCGCTGAAGACGATTTTGAACGTATCCGCGTCCGTCAGTTTCAGATCGACCAGAGACGGCCCCACATCCCCCTTGAGGTCCGCGCCGTGGCACTGGGCGCACTCTTTAGCGTAGATGGTCTTGCCCTCCGGAAGAACACTTTTGTCACCGGCAAAGGGATTCTTGACGTCACCCACCACCGTGGTCCGATTCGCCGTGCGCCAGGGGATGTCGTTGCCGAGCTTTTGCAGATACGCCACCATGGCGTCCATCTCGCTCTTTCCCTTGACGGCGTCAAGGTCGGCCGGCGCGTAGGGGAAGCCGAGCGCCTTCATCTTCCGTTCCGTCAGGCTCGTGTCCAGCGGACGGGACAAAAAGGCGTACTTGGGCATGTTGGAGCGGGGCACCATGGACTGGGGGTCGGCCATGTGCTTGTAGTGCCAGGCATCCGGATACTTGCCGCCGATGCGGGCCAGGTCCGGGCCGGTGCGGCGCGATCCCCACAGGTGCGGCTGATCGTAGACGAATTCGCCAACCTTGGAATACTCGCCGTAGCGCTCCACATCGGCCAGAAGCGGCCGGACGGTCTGGGTATGGCAGTTGTTGCACCCTTCGCGAATGTAGATGTCTCTCCCCTCCAACTGCAAGGGGGTATAGGGTTTGACTTCGGCAATCTTCAGCTTCGGGTCGTTGATCCATTTGAAGGGAGCTATCATCGTCACCACGGTGCCGACCAGAATGACGGCGGTGGCAAGGAGCAGAAAAATGACCGGTTTCCTTTCTAGCATGACATCTCCTTTCCTAGGCTTTTTGCGTAACGGCCGTGGGCGTGCCGGCGGTCGCGGTCTTGATAATGTTGTAGATAAAGATCAGCAGGCTGGCGAAATAGATGATGCCGCCAAACGCCCTGCCGTACCAGTAGGGATACATCTCCACCAGGGTTTCCATGAAGCTGTAGTGCAGGCTCCCGTCCGGGTTGGTGGCGTGGAGCATGGTCGCCTGCTGGATCCCGGCTACCCACATGGTGATGGAGAAGATCAGTTGGCCGGCGACCGCCAGCCAGAAATGGAGGTTGACCAGGCCGACGCTGTAGATCTCCCGGCCGTAGATCCTGGGTACGGGGT
>JAATGX010000251.1 GCA_015688915.1 Desulfuromonadales bacterium | reverse complement strand
GGCCATGCTGCTGTACGAACACTGGCTGCTGAGACACGGCAACCTGGAGAAGCTGGACGCGGCCTTTTTCAACATGAACGGCTACATCAGCGTCGCCATCCTGCTGTTCACGGCAGCCGATGTGCTGACGAGGTACTGAATTCGTGACGGCACACAGGATATTCATGGCCATGACCGGCGCTTCCGGTTCCATCTACGGGCTGCGCCTGATGGAGGAACTGGTGCGGCGCGGCTTCCTGCTCACAGTCTGCGTCAGCGAGAGTGGACGACTGGTGTGCAAGGACGAAACCGGCCTGGACCTGTCCGGTGAGCCTTCGGTCGCCACCTCCCGGCTTCAGAAACATCTGGGCGTGAAGCTGGGGGTCGAGGTGGTTGCCTCCGACAACCTGTTCGTCAGTTCCGCCAGCGGCTCAGCCGCGCCCGCAGCCATGGTCGTGGCTCCGTGCAGCATGGGCAGTCTGGCCCGCATCGCCTGCGGCGTCTCCGCCAACCTGATCGAACGGAGCGCGGACGTGATGCTCAAGGAACATCGCCCTTTGTTGCTGGTGCCGCGGGAGACGCCGCTTTCCGAGATCCACCTGGAGAACATGCTGAAACTCGCCCGTATGGGCGCGCGCATCATCCCTGCCATGCCCGGCTTCTACCACAAGCCGGAGTCCATCGACGACCTGGTGAACTTCGTGGTGGGCAAGGTGCTGGACCAACTGGGGGTCCCCAATGATCTGTTCACGCGCTGGGGCGACCGGTGACGACAAAGGTAAAGGCCTTTCTCTCACTCGCTCACTCCGTTCGCTAGAGCTCCCAGAGGCACGGAGAAGTCGAAAAACGCTGGTTTGATAACTCGTTGAGTATCCGTACAAATCAGATGTTATCCGTGTGCTGACTGCTTTTCAGGTTTAATCTTTCTTTCTCCGTGAGCTCTGTGCGCTCTGTGAGAGACGGTTTTTCCCACCATGCCAAACCACATTCTTCCTTCCATTCTCTCCTACCTCGCCAAACGCGCCGTTGCCGCCCCTTGGCGCATCAACGAGCCGCCCCATGGGCTGTTCATCGGCGCCGTGGTCATCCCTTGCCTGGCCGAGTGCGCCAATCTCCCGCTGACCCTGGCCTCCCTGGCAGCCAACCCACCCGATCTCCTCTCACGCTTCCTGATCCTGGTGGTGGTCAACCAACGCGGCGGTGCCTCTGCTGAGGAACAGGCCGACAACCGGGCAACCCTGGAATCGCTGCCGGCCTGGAAACGGGAGTACGGGCTGGAGAACCTGCGCTGGGTGGATGCCGCCGCAACGGGCAACGAACTCCCCCCCAAGCAGGGGGTGGGGCTTGCCCGCAAGATCGGTCTTGACCTGGCGCTTCCCCACCTGGAGTACGTGGCCGGCGATCCGCTGTTGGTCTGTCTGGACGCCGACACCCTGGTGCAGCCGGACTATCTGGCGGCCATCACGGCGCATTTCGCCGGAGCGGCCGCCGGAGGGGCGAGCATCCCCTATCGCCACCGGCCGGCCACCGATCCCCTGGGGCAGGCGGCCATCCACCGGTACGAGCTGTTCCTGCGGGCCTATGTGCTGGGGCTGGAACAGGCCGGTTCACCCTATGCCTTCCATACCGTGGGGAGCGCCATGGCCTGCCGGGCCTCGGCCTACGTTGCCAGCGGCGGGATGAACCGCCGGCTGGCCGGGGAGGACTTCTACTTTCTCCAGCAGATACACAAGGTGGCCGGGGTTGCCGCCCTGACCGGCACCTGCGTGCACCCTTCGCCTCGCTCATCGCACCGCGTCCCCTTCGGCACCGGCCGGGCCGTGGGCGACATGCTGGCCACGGGGAGCGATCAACTGCTCTTTTATCAGCCGGCGCTGTTCTGGATCCTGGAAGAATGGCTGCACTGCGTGACGCGGCATGGCGGCGCGGACGGCGACGGGCTGCTGGACCGGGCGGGGCGGATTTCACCCCATCTGCGGGCCTATCTGGACCAGGCCGGATTCTGCGCGGCCTGGTCCAGCCTGCGACAGCACAACCCGGATGGAGAACGGCTGCTGACCGCCTTCCACGGCTGGTTCGACGCCTTCCGCACCATGCGGCTGATACATCACCTGACAGATGCCGCCTATCCCCGCATGCAGCCGGAACAGGCCGTGGCATCGCTCCTGGAGCGGGCCGGGCAGGCTGCTTCGGCGGATGTGGCCGGGCTCCTGGCGCGGCTGTGCTCCCTGCAGGGGGTGTGACCGTGGCGGCCGGGAAGAGGGGGCAGGGCGACCTGCGCGAGGACACGGTGGTCTGCAACGGGGTGGTGATCCCCTATCGCTACTGCCACTCCCGGCGCCGCACCCTCGGCATGACGGTGAGGCCGGACAGGTCGGTGAGCGTGAGGGTGCCGCTGCGCACGCCGCTCCACGCTATCCGGGAGTTCGTTGCCGGCCGCGCGGCCTGGATCACAAACGTCTGGGCGAAGTTCGACGTCCAGAGCCCCGCGCTTGTGCAGAGTTATGCCGACGGCGCCGTTTTCCTGTTTCAAGGGGCTGAATACCGGCTGGCCCTGGAACGAGGGGCGCCGGCATCGGTGCACCTCCGGGGCGGCTCCCTGGTGGTGGCCACGCCTGATACCGCCGATGCGGGGCGTGTGGCGCGGCTGGTGGATGCCTGGTACCGGGAACAAGCGGCGGAGCTGTTCCGGGAGCGGCTGGCCGCGTGCCACGGGCGGATGTTCCCGGAAGAGGCGGCGCTTCCGGCGCTCGCGATCCGGCCCATGAAAAGCCGCTGGGGGAGCTATTCCTACCGCACCCGGCGCGTGAACCTCAACCTGGAGCTCATCAAGCTTCCCCTGGCGTGCCTCGACTACGTGATCATCCACGAGCTGTGCCACATCACCGTGCGGCACCACGGCCCCGGTTTCTGGCGGCTGGTGGGGCGCCATGCCCCGGATCACGCCGAGGTGCGCCGTGTGCTCAAGGCGTTTGTCCTCCCACTCCGGTGACGTTGTCCCCTCGGTGTGCTGATATTTCCGTTGATCTCCGGGGAATCGGCGTGTATACGGGAACTGATCTCGATGTAATTCCAATAAGCATTCAATCTGAGACCTTACCACCCCTGGCCCCTCCTGAAACAGGAGGGGGATTTTAGCTCCCCTCCTTGATAAGGAGGGGTTGGGGGTGGTCGCTTTTGGTGTCACCTTGAATGCAACTTAGAATAGGGAGTCGCTGCCCATGAAAATCGGCTGGTTCGTTCGCGGAGACATTGACGGGTTCTTCGGGCTGTTCGTCGACAACCTGTTGCAGTTGATGCTGATCGCGGTTCTTTGCGGCAATGTATGCGGCATGCCGCCGGAACTGGTGTACGCTAGGATTCTTCCGGGTGCGGCGCTGTCCATCCTGTTCGGCAACGCCTTTTACGCCTGGCAGGCGCGGAGGCTGGCCATCAGGACCGGCCGGGCCGATGTCACCGCGCTCCCCTACGGCATCAACACCGTCAGCCTCATCGCCTTCGTGTTCCTGATCATCGCCCCGATCTATTTCGAGACAAAAGACCCGCACCTCGCCTGGCAGGCCGGCCTGTTCGCGTGCCTGGCCAGCGCGGTGCTGGAGGTTGTCGGGGCGTTCGTGGGGGACTGGCTCCGCCGGCACACGCCGCGGGCCGCGCTGCTGTCGTCCCTGGCCGGCATCGCCATCACCTTCATCTCCATGGGTTTCGTGTTCCAGATCTTCGCCATGCCGGCCATCGCGGTGGTGCCGGCCCTGCTGGTGATCATGGTCTACGGCGGGCAGATCAAGCTGCCCCTGGGGCTTCCGGGAGGCTTCATCGCCGTCCTCCTGGGCGTGGCCATGGGGTGGATCCTCAGATGGTGCGGCTATCCGTATTTTCAACCACTCCAGGAGCCGTACCAGTTCGCCCTCCACCTTCCCCGTGCCGCTTTTGCCGACATGATCGCCTTTCTCACCAACGGACAGGGGTGGAAGTACTTCTCCGTCATCTTCCCCATGGCGCTGTTCAACGTGATCGGCTCGCTCCAGAACCTGGAAAGCGCGGAAGCGGCCGGCGACCGGTACGATACCCGGTCGTCCCTGCTGGTCAACGGGTTCGGGTCCATCGTGGCGGCCTGCCTGGGCAACCCGTTCCCCACCACGATCTACATCGGCCATCCGGGGTGGAAGGCCATGGGGGCCAGGTGGGGCTACTCGGTCCTGAACGGCGCCGTGATCACGCTCCTCTGCCTGATCGGTGGGGTGACCCTGGTGCTCAGGGTGGTGCCCATGGAGGCCATGATCGGCATCCTGCTCTGGATCGGGCTCATCATCACGGCCCAGGCGTTCCGGGAGGTGCCGGGGAGGCACGGCGTGGCGGTGGCGGTCGGGCTGATGCCGGCCCTGGCGGCGTGGGCCCTGCTCCTCATCGAGACGACCCTGCGCAAGGCCGGGGCCACCCTGTATGACGTGGCGCCGCGGTTCGGCGGCGACCTGTATGTGTACGGCATCATCGCCCTGAGCCAGGGGTTCATGCTCACCTGCATGATCCTTTCCGCCATGATGGTGTTCGTGGTGGAGCGGCAATTCCTCACGGCGGCGCTCTGGACCGCCACTGCGGCCCTGCTCTCCTTCTTCGGTGTCATCCACGCCTATGTCCTGACCCCGGCGGGAGTGCAGAACCGATTCGGTTTCGGCGCGGCCAAGGCGTTCAGCCTCGCCTACCTGTTTGCGGCCCTGCTGCTGGTGGCCCTCCATTACTACAACCGCGGCAGGGAGGCGGAGGGCACGGGGATCGTTGCCTAGCGCTCCCGCTATGGTTCAGGAGGAAAACAAAAGGGCGTGCCGCCACACAACGGTACGCCCTTTTTTCGTACAGTCCCCCCTCCCGCAAGGCGGGCTGGGTCAACACGACGGTCCCGCTGGCATCTTCCTATGTCCATGCAGTATTCCAAGATGTCTCATTCGTCCCCGCAGCGTATTGGGATTGATGCCGAGTAATTCCGCCGCTCCGCCGGGACCATGAATCTTGCCCCTGGTCATGTGGAGGACTTTGCTGATGTGCAGGCACATTGCTTCGTCGAGGTTCAAGGGGCCGCCGACCGGCCCTTCCGGAATGGGAACCGTTGCGCGGCATATGTCGTCCGGCTGCAGGGAATCGAATCTCAGCGGCCCGCTCCGATGCCAGATCAACTCCCTCTCCACCAGGTTTTCCAGTTCACGGACATTGCCCGGCCAACCATAGCTCATCAGGCGCTCATACGCTCCCGGAGCAATGGTGGGAGGTACGGCAATATTCAGCTCCCTGCTCTTCAGCGCCACAAAATGGCGGACCAGGGCCGGGACATCCTCTTGTCGCTGCCGGAGAGGAGGTAAAATGATGGGGAAGACATTCAGCCTGAACCAGAGGTGCTCCCGGAACCGGCGTTCTGCCGCCATCTGCTTGAGATTGCGGTTGGTGGCCGCTATTATGCGCACATCAACGGGGATCGGTTTTTCCCCTCCCACCCGGCTGATCATCTTGCTCTGGAGCACCCGCAGAAGCCGCACCTGGCTTTGGAGCGGCAACTCGCCGATCTCGTCGAGGAACAGGGTGCCGCCGTTGGCCCGTTCGAAACGCCCCCGCCGTTCCGTGACCGCACCGGTGAACGCCCCCTTTTCATGGCCGAACAATTCGTCGTCGATGAGGCTTTCGGCGATTGCGCCGCAGTTGATCTTGATAAACGGACCTTTATTGCGCGGAGAGGAAAAGTGTATCGCATTGGCAATCCCCTCCTTCCCTGTCCCCGTTTCCCCCACGAGCAGCACGGTGGTGTTTTGCCGCCCCACCTGCTGAACCATCTCCATCACGTTGCGCAACCCCGAGTTCCCTCCGATGATCCCATCACCCGCCTGGGAGACGAGTTCCTTGTTCAGGAACTGTTTGTCGTCAATAAGTATATCCCGGTGCTTTAGTAAGGTGCCGTAGCTATTGGCATTGAAGAGCGCCAGGGCAAATGGGCCGACCACGGCTTCCAGCAACTCGGCATGGTCGGAGGTAAACCTGTTTGCACCCATGGCCCAGAGCCACAGGAATCCGATAAGCTTGCTGTCGATCCTAAGAGGCACGAGAAGAGAACTCGTCCTGTTCATCTCCTCGATTTCGTCGGGAGTGGGCTGATAGGCATTGACCGCAAAGGCATCGTTAATGACGAACGGTTTTTGCTGTTCACGGAGCCATGCCCAGAATCTTTTTGTAGGGGGAGTACAATGTCTGTCGGGATAGGTACCGTCGCTTACCAGGGCAACACAATGGTTATGGCTCTTGTCGGGGCACACGTCCATGGTGTAGGAAAGGTGTAACTGGTTGAGGGGTATGTACTCCTGCATGTACCGCAGCACCCGTTCCAGGACAACCTTGATGTCAAGACTGCTGGATACTCTCAAAGTCATTTCCCTGAAAAATTCTTCTTCGTCGACCGCCATGGCGACCCCCCCACACGCAGAATGAGACGTTGTTGTGAAGATTTTCGGCATGTGACGGACAGCAATACTCTTGCCAAATATGACAAATGGTATTGTCTCAGTTGATAACGCCGTATTCAATTAATGGAGTTATTTGCTGATATTATTGCGGTTTTACTGTCGGCACACATGTCGCAATCACCATGCTGGCCCCAAGGGTTTGATGATGGGGCATGGAAAAAATATGGGTGAAAAGACATTCCCGGCATGGGGATAACCAAGACATTTTCATCGCTGCCCGGCGGGGTCACGGGAGGGCGCCATGGCGAAATTGCTCTATGTCACTTGCAACCTGAAGCCGGTGGAGCATTCCTGCGGTCTTTCCATTGGCAGGGCGTTCCTGGGGGAATACCTGCGGCTCAACCCGGGTGACGAACTCCATTGCCTCGACCTCTATCGCGACAACATCCAGCGGATCGATATCGATGTGTTGAACGGCTGGGAAAAGATGCGCGCCGGCGCGGTCTTCGAATTCCTGAACGAGGACGAACAGCGCAAGATCGGGCGAATCTGGAGGCTTGCCGATCAGTTTGTCGAGGCCGACAAGTATCTGTTCGTGACCCCGATGTTCAACCTGGGGTTCCCGGCGGAGCTGAAGATGTATATCGATGCGATCTGCGTGGCCGGCAAGGCCTTCGCGCATACCCCCAACGGCCCTGTGGGGCTTCTGAGGAACCAGGGTAAAAAGTGCCTCCACATCCATTCTTCCGGCGGTTTCCACTACGGAGGCGGAGAAGACCATTCCGTGCCCTATCTCCGGTCAATCATGAATTTCATGGGCATCGAGGACTTCGAGGCACTCGTTGTTGAAGGGGTCGATACGATACCGGAACTGGCGAGACAGTTCAAAAGATTGGCAACCGAAAAAGCCTTGTATGCCGCCACCCGATTTTGATGGCACCGGCTTCGTCCCCTCCCTTCTTCCATCGTACTCCTAGTTTCCCGCCATGTCCGTACCGATAGAGGTGAACAGCGATTTGTCAAATATGACAAATCATAACAGTATTATCAGATACGGCAATTACTGTTGTCAAATTGAATAACATATAAGAAGTAGATAGTCATTGTAATACTACTATAGGCATTTAAGTAGCATTTAAATGATTGGCATAGTTTTAGCAAATATAATAATTTTTTAAACGTTAATATTTTAGTAGTTAAATTAACGAGATATTATACACAAGGGAGGTGACGGGGAAGTGGGACATGTGATGGACATGGGGCGGCAGTAATAACTAACGTACAGATTACTTACAGAAAGGTTGGGTGAGGGATGAAATTGAACAAATATCTGCTTTTTGTGGTGTTGTCGGCTTTCTTAGTGGTGTTTACCGGTTGTGGCGAGGACAAAACAGAATACGAAAACGGAACCGGCCCGGATAACGGCGGCGGTACTACTCCGGCTGCATTCGCCTTTACCAACCAGACAGACGTGGCGCTCGGCGCAACCGTCACGTCCAACTCGATCACCGTCAGCGGCATAACCGCTGCCGCCCCGATCAGCGTTACCGGCGGCAGCTACTCTATTGGGACCGGCGACTTTACCTCTTCCGCCGGCACGGTGACCAACGGCCAGACGGTGCGGGTGCAGCATACCGCATCGACCTCGAATGGTACAACCACAACCACGACCTTGACCATAGGTGGTGTTTCCGCGGCATTCAAGAGCACTACGGTTGCCGCCAGTGGCGGTGACGGAGGTGGCGTGTTGGACGGTGAGGCGCAATACAAGAAATCCTGCGGCACGGCCTCCTGTCACGGGGTGCCTACGAGGCTGCCAAAGAGCAATCGTACGGTAGCGGCATTCAAGGCAGCCGGCATGACGTTCGGGCTGGATGACACGCAGTTGCAGAAAATAGCGGACTATCTGGCAACCCAGCCGTAGGGGCCAACTTCCGTTCGACATACTATCCCAATGGGATCACTACGAAAGGAGTCGACATGAGCAACCGGGAAGAGCAGGAAACAAAGAGCAGGATGTCTCGTCGGGGTTTTTTGAAAACAGGCGGTCTCGCCGTGGGAACGGTGGCTTTGGGAGGGCTCGTCGCCGGATGCGGGGACGATGTCACCAGAATTGTCAAATCAGGCGACAGCACGCCATCCGATCCAAATCTGCCGAAGCAATGGGATGCCGAAGCCGACATTGTGATAGTCGGGTTCGGCGGCGTGGCAGCATCCGCCGCCATCACCAACAAGGAAAAGGGGCTGAACGCCAAGCTGCTTATCCTCGAGGCGCAGGACCAGGACAGGAAACCGGCAGGCCAGAGGACCTCAGCGCCCAGCACCTACCTGTGCGGTGGCGGGACGTGGCTGGGAGCCGGCACAGCCACCCAGGTGGCATCAGGCTTCACGGAGACCGTGGATGAATTCTACGCAGCAACGCTGGCCACGGTCGGCTCAGGGGCAGACGAAGATCTGATCAGGGCCTACTGCGAGAATTCCGTGGAAACCTATAACATGCTTGTGGACGCCGGCGTGAGATACGAGAATTACACACCGGGCTGCTATAATGCCCCTCCGGATGGCTTCGGCCTCATCTACGACAATGAGGTGCACCTCAAGCGCGACGGGAAGCTTGCCAAGGCTGTCCCGCACGCGCATTTCGCACCCAGGCAGAAAGACGCCAACGGCAACTTTATTGGCGGTCGCGGGAATGGCCTGTTCATTCCGCTGGAGACAAAAGCCCTGGCCTCCCTGGCCGGCGGCGTCGGCGAAATCCGTTACAACACCAGGGTTACACGGCTGATCGTTAATGCCGCCGGCCGCGTTGTGGGAGTTGCCGCGGTAAAGACAAAGGTGGGAGAGGTAGACGCCAACGGTGTGCCGGTGGTGGAATCGGAAACCGAGCTGTTTTACAAGGCCAACAAGGCGGTGCTACTCTGCAACGGCGGCTTTATCAACAACAAGGAGATGGTGACGCAGTACACGCCGCAAGCGTTGCACGCCAATGGCGGAACTGTCCCTTCCTACGCGGGCAACAAAATGGACATCGGGACAGGGCTCAAGATGGGGCAGACCATCGGTGCCGACACCAGGCTCCTCCACAACACTGAAGACTACAGTCTCATATACACAAATGGAAACCTAGCTCAGCCCATCCTTGTGAGAGGGATCGTCGTCAATCTGGACGGGGAACGGTTTGCCCCCGAAGACTACGGTGGTCCGGAAATGGGAAAATGGATTGTCTATGTCTACCCGGACGGGGTGTGGGTAATCATCGACAAGCCGATCTATGACCTAGTTGAACCCCTGGGAACAGTATTTGACTTCACGGACCCGACGATTGAGGGATTGGCTGCAAAGCTCGGCACGAAGTTCCTGCCGCAAACACTTGCCCGTTACAACGCCTCCGCAGCCACCGGTGTTGACGAACAATTCGGCAAGGACTCCAGCCTAGTTCAGGAGATCAAGACCGGGCCATTTTACGCTTATAAACAAACTGTCGCGAATACCTTCCTTCATACCACCGGTGGGCTGCGCATCAATCCCAAGGCGCAGGTGCTGAAGTTGGATGGCAGCGTCATCCCGGGTTTCTACGCCGCAGGGGCGGTAACGTCCCATATCCATGCCCAGTTTTATGCCGCAGCCGGCAGCACCGGCGGCGCGATTACTTTCGGCCGCATAGCAGTTCAAAATATGGCTAAGGAAACTGCCTGGGACAGTGCGGGCAAAAGCATCGCTAAGACCGGGGCCAACACGTAGCCGTGTCCGCACCGGGCGCCTCTCCGGAAGCGCCCGGTGCGCACCACCCCCGTTCCACTATCCCTGCGCCGTGCCGTCACGGCAAACCGGCCACTTTATCGGGCTGACAGTACAACGTTACCTGCGGAAGCGAAAGAAAACGCACTGTAGAAACTACAATTATCTGGCAAGGAGGGTCGCCTTGAATATCTATGATACGAAGGGCCGGCGCCGCCCGGTCGGCTTGCTGGTGCGTCTGTGGGCCTGTATAATCGCCCTCTGCCCGCTGTCGGCTGCGGTACCGGCCATGGCGGGGGGCATCACGCTCTCCGGCGAGTCCACCACCATCTTCCGCATCAGGGAGAGCATCGACAAGAAGGACATCTACCCGGCCTACGAGTTCCTGCGCCTCTCGGCGACAAGCCTGGACAAGGCCGGCAGTCTTTCCTTCTATTTTGGCGGCTGGGGCCGCGCCGACCTGGGTGACCGGAGCACCGACAAGTACCGGGACGGCGACCTCCAGTACGGTTACCTGAGCTATCGCGCGCCCAAGGGCAACCTGGTCGTCAACCTGGGCCGCCAGTTCGTGGCCGAAGGGGTCGCTACGGAACGGCTGGACGGGGTGTACCTGCGCTCGGATTTTGCCGCCGGGTTCGGCGCCGCCCTCTTTGCCGGCGCGCCCGTGGTCACCGAACCGAACACCAAGGGGGGCGAGTTCATTTACGGCGGCCGCATCACCCACAACATGCCCCGTTATTACACCATCGGCGTCAGCGCCCTCAAGTCGGACCAGAACGGCGAGCGATACCGGGAAGAGGAGGGGATCGACATCTGGCTCCACCCGCTGAAGCAGATCGACGCAGTCGGCCGCTCCTCCTACAATTCCATAACCTCGGGGTGGATGGAGCACGACTACAAGCTCACCTGGAACCCGCTGGACAACCTCAGCATCAATGCAACGTACTCCGACATCAACTACAAGGACTACTTCTTTCACATGACCACCAATGTGTTCAGCCTGATCAGCCCTTCCAACCCCACCGGCCTGATCGACCCCAACGAGAAGGTCAGGACCGTGGGGGGCAGCATCGCCTATACCCCCATCAAATCGGTGACCGTCGCGGGCGATTACAAGAACTACACCTACGAGATCGCCGGAGACGCCAACTACTACGGCGGCAAGGCGACCTTCTTCCTGCCCGCTTCATTTGTGGCCGGCTTTGCCATGCACCGCATGGACGGCACCACGGATACGCTGCGCTACAGCGAGTACCGCATCTTTGTCTCGAAGAAGATTGAGCACCTCGATATCACGGCCGATTTCTTCGACGTGAACTACGACCGCCGTATCAACGGGGTGCGGAACAGCTACACCGTCATCGGGGCCGCTTCCTACGAAATAACCCCCAGGCTGAGGATCGGCGCTGATCTGGACTATTCCAGGAATCCCGATTACGACAATGAAGTGGCGGGACTGGTCAAGCTGACCTATGCGTTTGATATACGGCGTAGCGCCGAAGGGGAGGGCAAGTGAAAAAGATACTGGTCATATTGACGGTACCACTGATCCTGAGCGTGCTCTATGCGTGCTCCACTACCACCAGCATCGTCCAGGTGCATCCCGAGAAGGTTGTGGGGCTGTCCGACTGTCGTGAGTGCCACCCCGATACCTGGGCGGCTTTCAATCACCGGGCGGTCGGCTTTTTCGAGAAGCATCGCTTCTATGCCCAGGAGCAGCGGCAGGCCTGTGCCACCTGTCACGAAGAGTCGTTCTGCTCCGACTGCCATGCCCGTGGGGAGATCAAGCCGAGCGACAGGTACGCGGACTCTCCCGAGCGTAACCTGCCGCACCGGGGCGACTACCTGAGCCAACACAAGATCGACGGGCGGGTCGATCCGACCGCCTGTGCCAAGTGCCACGGCAGACAAAACAACGAGAGGTGCGCGACATGTCACCGGTAAGATCGATCATCTTGGGAATATGGCTGCCCGTGCTCGTTGCTCTCGCGCTTGTCGGCTGTGGGGATCAGAATTCCCAGAGTACCTTTTCCGCCGACAGCGGCGGGGCGCACGTGGCCGGCTGGTTGCCGGCCGGACACAAAGCCGCTGCCATGGCCGACATCAATTCCTGCACCGAATGTCACGGCGGCGACTTTGCCGGCGGCATTTCCAAAGTCGCCTGCATCCAGTGCCATATGGGTGACCGGCAGACTATCCATCCCCTCGATTGGGGCGATCAGACCATTGTATATCACCGGGTTTACGTCATTCAGAACGGAACCGCCGCGTGCGCCACTCTGTACTGCCATGGCCGGGACCTCACCGGAGTGACGGGTAGCGGGCCGTCATGCGCCGGTTGCCACCCCTGGCCAACCCCTTAAACCGGCATTCTTGAGTCCATGGGGAGGAAACCCAATGCGGCAAGGACACGGTGGAGGCCAATGAAGCCCTGGGGTTCAAGGCCGACCTGCGGGAATACGGCATCGGCGCCCAGATTCTGGCGGAACTCGGCGCCCGCAAGATCAGGCTGATGACCAACAACCCCACCAAGGTCATCGGCCTCCAGGGCCACGGCCTCGATATCGTGGAACGGGTGCCGCTGGAGATCGAAGCCGGTCGGGACAGCCTCCGCTGTCTGAGGACCAAGCGGCAGAAATTGGGCCATCTGCTGGCAGGCCTGTAACGTGTAAAATGAGGCGACAGTATGGACGAGACAGGTTGCGACAGCCGCTACTGCTGCATCATCGACCCACTGGACATCATAATCGAATCGGTGCGCCGGGAACCGGAAATGGACGTCAGACCGAACCTGGACCGGCTCCTGGAGATCATGACGGAGCATATCGGCAACGAGAACGCTTACATGGAGATGGTTGGCTTTCCCCTGGCCGTGCATCATTGTCTCCATCACCAGT
>JAATGX010000151.1 GCA_015688915.1 Desulfuromonadales bacterium | reverse complement strand
GGAGGATACCCTGGCCATTGGCGACCACCTGCTGGTGAACAAGTTCATCTACGGAACCAAGCTGCCGTTCGGCGACAAGCGCATCCTGACCCTGCGCGACCCGCGGCGGGGGGACGTGATCGTGTTCGAATACCCGGAAGACCCCAGCAAGGACTTCATCAAGCGGGTGATCGGCACCCCGGGTGACGTGGTGGAGGAAAAGGACAAGAAGCTCTTTGTGAATGGCCAGCCGTATGCAAATCCCCACGAGGTCCACAAGGAAAAGGATATCATCCCCAAGGAGATGAATCCCCGGGACACCTTCGGGCCGGTTACCGTGCCGCCAAACTCCTACTTTGTGATGGGGGACAATCGTGACCGTTCCTATGACAGCCGCTTCTGGGGGGTTGTCTCCCGGGACAAGATCAAGGGATTGGCGTTCATCAAGTACTGGTCATGGGACAAGGACAAGTTCCGGCCGCGCTTCGGCAATATCGGCAGGCTGATAAACTGACATTCGTTTTTCTCACAGAGCTCACAGAGGCACAGAGACTGTCACCGCCGAATTAATAGGGATACACAGGATGACGGCTGATTCACGGACTAAGCACTAAGCGATTTGGGTGTGAGAATAGCATCCCCTTCATCCTGCTCATCCCTGTAAGGTCTTTGTGTTTTCTCTGTGCCTCCGTGAGCTCTGTGAGATACGCATTTTAAAGGTTTTGAGATTATAAATCGGAGGATTATATGGATACGCTGGGAAGCTGGAAGCGGACGCAGTACTGCGGCGATGTGAGCGCCGCGGATATCGGCAAAGAGGTGATCCTGATGGGGTGGGCTCTGCGCCGTCGCGACCATGGCGGGCTGATCTTCATCGATCTGCGCGACCGGGAAGGGATCGCCCAGATCGTCTTTGACCCGGAGGTGAATTCCGCGGCTCACGGTGTTGCCGAGACGGTGCGCAGCGAGTTCGTGCTGGCCGTCAAGGGCACGGTCATCCCGCGCCCTGAAGGTACGGTCAACCCCAACATGAAAACCGGCGAGGTGGAAATCCAGGTCAGCGAGTGCAAACTGCTCAACCGCTCCAAGCCGCTTCCGTTCATGCTGGACGAGTTCAGCGAGGTGAATGAGAATATCCGCCTCAAGCACCGCTACCTGGACCTGCGCCGGCCCCAACTCCAGTACAACCTGATCCTGCGCTCCAAGGTGTCACAGGTGACCCGCCAGTATCTGACCGAGAACGGCTTCCTGGAACTCGAAACCCCGTTCCTGACCAAGTCGACTCCCGAAGGCGCCCGCGACTTCCTGGTGCCGTCGCGCATCAACCAGGGGAGTTTCTACGCATTGCCCCAGTCCCCCCAGATCTTCAAGCAGATCCTGATGATTTCCGGGTTCGACAAATACTTCCAGGTGGTGCGCTGCTTCCGCGATGAGGACCTGCGTGCCGACCGCCAGCCCGAGTTCACCCAGATCGATTGCGAGATGTCCTTTATCGATCGGGAGGACATTATCAGCGTGATGGAAGGGCTGATCGCCCGCATCTTCAAGGAGGCCAAAGGGGTGGATGTGGCCCTTCCCGTGGAGCGCATCACCTATGCCGAGGCCATTCGCCGCTTCGGGGTGGACAACCCGGACCTCCGTTTCGGCATGGAATTGTGCGACCTGACCGGCCTGGTCAAGGACTCGGGCTTCAAGGTGTTTGCCGATGTGGCCTCCAAGGGGGGCATCATCAAGGGGATCAACGCCAAGAAGTGCGCAACCTTCTCCCGCAAGGAGATCGACGACCTGACCGAGTTCGTCAAGATCTACGGCGCCAAAGGGCTGGCCTATGTCAAGATCGAGAACAACGAGTGGCACTCCCCCATTGCCAAGTTCTTCACCCCTGAAGAGATCACGGCCATGAATACGGCCTTTGGCGCGGAGGAGGGGGACCTGCTGTTCTTCGTGGCCGACAAGCCCAAGGTGGTCAACGACTCCCTCGGCAAACTGCGCAACCATCTGGCGGCCCTCCTCAAGCTGACCGACAGGGACGATTTCCGCTTTGTCTGGGTGACAGACTTTCCGCTCCTGGAATGGGACGAAGACGAAAAACGCTGGGCGGCCGTGCACCATCCCTTTACCGCGCCCATGGACGAGGACCTGGAGTACGTGGAATCCGACCCCGGCCGCTGCCGCGCCAAGGCCTACGACCTGGTGCTGAACGGCAACGAGATCGGCGGCGGTTCCATCAGGATCCATCAGGAGCAGGTCCAGTCGCTGATGTTCAAAATGCTTGGCATGTCCGAGGAATCGGCCCGCGCCAAGTTCGGCTTTCTGCTGGATGCGCTGGAATTCGGCACGCCGCCCCACGGCGGCATCGCCTTTGGCATGGACCGCCTGATCATGCTGTTGACCGGCAGTGATTCGATCCGCGACGTCATTGCCTTTCCCAAGACCCAGAAGGGGACCTGCCTCATGTCCGAGGCCCCCTCACTGGTCGAAACCAAACAACTGCGCGAACTGGGCATCCGGCTGGCGGAAAAACAGGCGTAGGCGCCTCCAGATGCGCCGCTGGGCCGCGTCCATAGTGCTGTTCGCCTGTTGCCTGCTGGCGGCCTGTTCAGCGCCCGCGCCCACCTGGCGTTCCAGGGTGGCCATACTGGTCACTGAACTCAACCGTCAGGACGTGCCCTGGCTGTTTCCCCAGGAATACGACAACCTGGTCGAGACCTTTGAGCATGGCGAGGCGGTGCTTCACGTCCAGAAGAATGAGAAGGAGGCCGACGGCTACTATCTGCTGGCCCTGCAAAAGGGTGAGGTGCTGAAAGCCGAGTTGAAGCGGCTGAAGGAACGCCGGGCCGTGGAGGAGCGCCTCCGGGCCGAGGAGGAGCGTCTGCGGCTTGAGGCGGCCAAGGCTGAACAGCGTCGGCGTGAACAGGAGCGCGAGCGCTCCAGGGCTGTTGACGACTCCAGGGGTAGCACACGGGGAGGCGGCCAGAGCAGGGAGCATCCGGTTGCCCTGACCAGCTACACGGTGCACCGCGGTGAAACATTGCCACAGATCGCCGGCCGCAGCGAGATATACAACGAAACCTCTCTCTGGCCCCTCATCTACCGGGCCAACCGTGATCAAATCCGCGATCCGAAGCACCTCTGGCCCGGACAGGTGCTCAAGATTCCCCGTAACTTCACCCGTGAGGAGGCCAATGAGGCCAAACGCTATTCCGGCAGGAAATGACGTTCTGTTTTTGCCACATATCGGGTCGTGAACCCGCTGGAAGTTCAATGATTTTTCTTGACACTCCAGCGGGTTTTGTATACTGTATACAAGATTTTTACCCATGCTGTAACTTCCCGGTAAAATTGAAGTAATACGAAAAGTCTGAACAGTGTTTCCGGTCGGGCCACTGTCCGGTCCGCCGTAACTTTACCCTCAAAAACGGTCGATATGTTGTTTCGGCATATTGATGCTTTGAGGGTGAGCCAAAGGGAAAGCAGATATGGCACACTGTTGTGCCCATTCACGTACGCTGTAGTCACGAGGTCATTACTTACCAAGGAGAGAACATGACAACACAAACAGCAAAGATCATCTGGTCAAAAATCGATGAAGCCCCCGCACTGGCAACATACTCGTTACTCCCTATCGTCAACGCCTTCACCAAGGCCGCCGGCGTTGTTGTGGAAACAAGGGATATCTCCGTGGCAGGCAGGATCATTGCCAACTTTCCCGACTATCTGACGGAGAGCCAAAGAAAGCCCGACTACCTGGCCGAACTGGGCGAACTCACCCAGAAGCCGGAAGCCAATATCATCAAGCTGCCCAACGTCAGCGCCTCCATTCCCCAGTTGAAAGCCGCCATCAAGGAGTTGCAGGAGCAGGGTTATAAACTCCCGGATTATCCCGAGGAGCCGAAGACCGACGCGGAGAAGGAGCTTCACGCACGGTATGCCAAGTGCCTGGGAAGCGCCGTGAACCCCGTTCTGAGAGAGGGGAACTCCGACAGGAGATCGGCTCGTGCGGTCAAGGAATATGCCAAAAAGCAACCGCATAAAATGGGCGCTTGGAGTCCTGATTCAAAGACGCACGTATCGCATATGACCAGTGGCGATTTTTATCACAGTGAAAAATCCGTCACCATAAACAAGGCGGGAAGCGTAAAGATCGAGTTTGTCGGTCAAGACGGCACCGTCACGGTCCTGAAAGAGAAGTTGCCCCTTCAGGCGGGTGAAGTCCTTGACGGCGCTTTCATGAGCGCCAAGGCCCTGCGTGCCTTTATTGCCGAGCAGATCGAGGACGCAAAGGCGAAGGGCGTGTTGTTCTCCGTGCACCTCAAGGCCACCATGATGAAGATCTCCGACCCCATCATGTTCGGTCATTTCGTTTCCGTCTTCTACAAGGACGTGTTCGATAAACATGCCGCAACCTTTAAAGAGCTGGGTGTCAATCCGGATCTCGGCATGGGCGACCTGTACCTGAAGCTCCAGAAACTGCCGGAAGCCAAGCGGGCCGAGATAGAAGCCGACATTCAGGCGGTTTATGCGAAGAGGCCGCCGCTGGCCATGGTGGATTCGGACAAGGGCATCACCAACTTGCATGCCAGCAACGACATCATCATCGATGCCTCCATGCCCGTTGTCATCCGCGATTCCGGCGGGATGTGGGGTCCGGACGGCAAGCTGCACGACGTGAAATGCGTGATCCCCGATACCAGTTATTCGGAGTGGTATCAGGAGTGTATCGATTTCTGCAAGAAGAACGGCCAGTTCGACCCCACCACCATGGGATGCGTCTCCAACGTCGGTCTCATGGCGCAGAAGGCCGAGGAATACGGCTCTCACGACAAGACGTTCAAGATTCCGGCGAACGGCACGGTGCGTGTTGTTGACGAATCGGGGGCGGTGTTGATCCAGCACGCCGTGGAAGAGGGCGATATCTGGCGCGGCTGCCAGGCCAAAGACCTTCCGATCCAGGACTGGGTCAAGCTGGCGGTACGGAGGGCGCGGGCAACCGGAGCGCCGGCCGTGTTCTGGCTGGACAAAAACAGGGGCCATGATGCCCAGATGATCGAAAAGGTCAACACGTACCTGAAAGACCACGACACCAATGGTCTGGAAATCCATATCATGTCCCCCGTGGAGGCGATGCGCTTCACGCTGCCGCGGGCAAAGGCCGGCCTGGACACCATTTCCGTAACCGGCAACGCCCTGAGGGATTATCTGACCGACCTGTTCCCGATTCTCGAACTGGGGACCAGCGCAAAAATGCTCTCCATCGTTCCGCTGCTGGCCGGCGGCGGTCTGTTCGAAACCGGTGCCGGCGGCTCG
>JAATGX010000079.1 GCA_015688915.1 Desulfuromonadales bacterium | reverse complement strand
GGGAGGCGATCGAGGCGAAGTGCTGCAGTTCGCGGTGCGAATCCGCCAGGTTCCGGCCGATCTCCTCCCGTTTGTCCAACCTCTCCGACATCTTGTCAAAGGCGCGTGCGATCAGGCCGAATTCTCCGTCGTCGTGGGGGATGCCGACCCGGACACCCTTGTTGCCGGCGGCCAGTCGCTCGGATGCGGCAACCAGACGTCGCGCCCGGTTGAGGATGCAGAAATGGGCGAAGAGCATGGCCGCAAGGATGGCGAAAAACAATGCCATGACCAGGTGGAAGATGGTGCGGTCAAGGGTCGTCCCGGCTGCGGCCAGCGCGGATTCCTCCGGCACCTGGAGCCGCATGTAGATGTAGGGGGCATCGCCTTTGGGCAGACGGAGCGACGTGAAGGCCATATTATATTTCTTGTTATCGATGGACCCGGAGAAGACGGCGGTGGTTTTCTCGGATGTCGTCACCTCATGGAATAGCTGCTGATGGTCGCTGGTGCCTATGAATCTGTCCGAATCCGACGAACGGTACAGGATGGTGCCCCGGTGATCGTCAATGACCAGGGTGGAGCCGGGCGGCAGGTGTGACCGGTCAAGCATCGAGTTGAATTGTGCCAGGCTGATGGCGGCCTGGAGCACTACGACCAGGTTGCCGGTGCTGTCGTGTACGGGGTACGCGACGTCGAACGCCGGTTTCCTGAGGGGCCCGCCAATGATATATTCACCGGCCGAGAACTCACGGGTCCTCAGTGCATCGCGGAAATACTTGCGGTCATGGACATTCAACGTGTCGGTGGGCGGCAGTGCCGAAGCAAGGTTGTCGCCGTCGGGGAGGAATGCCTGGAGGTTGCCATAGCGGGGATTGTCCCTGAGTATGCGGGCAAACAAGAGGTTACAGGCTTTTCTGTCGCGATTCCTCACCTCGGGGAGTGCTGCCAGCGTCACCAGCAACTGGCGCGTATCCGTCACCGTGTCCGCCATGCCATCGGCAAGGGTGCCGATGACAGTCGCACAGGAACTGTTCACATCGGCAATGGCCCTGTTTTTCTGTTCCAGGCCGGTGTAGATCATGATCGCCAGGGCGGGGGCGACCGAAAGGACTGCCAGCAGGAGCAGGTAGGTACGGATCGACCAGCCGGTGAAATTCTTCATACTCCATATCCCGTGTGCAACACAGGGGAGGCGCCATGCGTCCGGGCGGCAAGGGGTGCCATCAGGCCGCCTGTTCCTGTTCGTCGGGATACAGCCTCTCAACCTGGCGGAAGCTCTTCAGGGATATGGTCAGCATGGAGCGGGTGCGGTAGCCGGTTCGCTCGTCATAGGAGCGGTTGAACGAGTAGGGGAGCGAGGGGGACAGTTCGTAGACATCGGCGATGTTGAGGACACTGTTGTTATTGGCCACGAAACCGGCTATGGATGCGGGGTTGATGGGGATACTGAAGGTGGCGTAGGGGAGCTTCCTGCCGGGCGGCAACCGGCGTTGCATGGTGTCGTTCTGGGTGTAGCTGAACGTGAGGCTGTCCCCCTCCCTGACGTAGATCGAGCCGGCGTCGCAGTTGGTAAACGCCCGTGCTTCACTCAGGATCTTCTCCAGCAGCAGGTCGATATCCTTGATCTGGGAAATCTCGAAGCCAAGGTCGAGAATCTTGTGCAGCTTGTCGTCCCGGCATTGCATGGGGAAATACCTCCACGATACGATTTTGAGGTTGCATTCTAGGCGTATATTATAATTTTCTCAAGTGAAACCGACAGTAAAACCGGCGGTCCGCCGGCGCGGAATGCTGCATCATATTTCGGGTTGCGCTGCGTCGGCAATTACACTACCATGCGGAAAAATGTCCGGGAGGAGATCATGAGCCTTCGCATCCTCATCACATCCCTGATGGCGTTTGCGCTGCTTGTCACCTTGTCGCCCGTTTTCGCCGAGACCGCACCGTCTGTCTTTGAGCAATCCGTGTCGGAAACCTTTGACCTGTGGCGCGACGGGCGTTACGAGCAGCTTTTCGAGCGGTTGTCGCATCGGGGCAGGACATCCCGGGAACAGTTCGTTGTGAAGATGCGCGGGACATCGATCCGCCCGGCCTGTTGCTGGCAGAAGATGGAAAATTTCCGGGTACTGAGCGAGAAACGCAGCGAGGCCACCGTGTATGTCAAGGTCGGCCTGGAAGGCGTGCCCGGTACGAACGATTCCTGCACCCGCGAGTTCAAGCTGTCCAACGAAGGCGGCGCCTGGAAGATGCAGTTGAACGATATCGTCTCCCTGGCCGGCGTCTCCGCTAAAAAGGGCAAGCATACCTCTCACGGGAAAAAACATAAAAATACGTCGTCCGACTGAGGGCGGCGGACAGGGAGCCAACCATGGAAGAACTCAAATCAACCCCGATCCGCGGCCGGCATGAGGCGCTCAAGGCGCTGATGGCGCCCTTTGGCGGGTGGAACATGCCGATCCAGTACGAGGGGATCATCGCCGAGCACACATGGTGCCGGGAACAGGCCGCACTTTTTGACATCTGCCACATGGGGGAATTCATCTTCCAGGGTGACTTTCAATCCGGCGGCCTGGAAGACGTCTTCACCTTTTCCGTCAAGTCCATCCCGGTGGGGCGCTCCCGCTACGGTTTCCTGCTCAACGAGCAGGGGGGAATCATCGACGACCTGATCGTCTTCCGCCTGGCCGGGGACAAGGTCATGGTCGTGGTCAACGCGGCCACGGCCGACAACGACTTCAGCGTCATCCGCTCCCGCCTGACCGGCGGCACATTCACCAACATCTCGGCCGAGACCGGCAAGCTGGATATCCAGGGACCGCTCTCCCGCGCCGTCATGACAACGGCCTTTGGCGAGCAGATCGCCTCGATCCCCTACTTCAAATTCATCACCATGAATATCCTCGGTGTCGAGGCCATCGTCAGCCGCACCGGCTATACGGGAGAACTGGGCTACGAGATCTTCATCCCCGCCGTCAAGGTGGGTGAATTGTGGGACCTGCTGCTGACGGACGACCGGGTGAAGCCGGCCGGCCTGGGGGCCCGTGATGTGCTGCGTCTGGAGGTGGGGTACTCGCTCTACGGCAGCGACATCGACGAGGCCACGACCCCCCTGGAAGCGGGGCTGGAAGGGTTCGTCAACTTTGATAAGAGCTTTGTGGGCAAGGAGGCGCTGCTGCGGCAGAAAGAGCAGGGTGTCCCCCGGAAAAAGGTGGCCTTTGAGGTTGCCGGACGCCGGTCGCCGCGCCATCACTACGAGATCTGCTTTTCCGGCGAAACGGTCGGCAGCGTGACCAGCGGCGTTTTTTCACCCATGCTCGGCATCGGCATTGGCATCGGTTTCGTCACGCCCGAGGCGGCGGTGATCGGTGCGCCGATCACCATCCGCCACGAGCGGATCAGCATGGAGGCCACGGTCTGCGAACTCCCCTTTTACCGGGGCGGGTCACTCAGGTCGTAGACGGATTCAAAACAGTAATCTGCCACAGAGACACAGAGACGCAGAGAAAAGCAAGAGGTAAGTCAAGCCAAAGACGGGTAGTGGGTCGGTTTATAAATCCAGATCCGAGTGAGTCAAGGTCCTCGGGCCGAATTGACTTACTTCCAAAGACGAAATCGGGATTTTGGTTTACCTCGTAAGACGATGGTGGTTTTTTCTCTGTGAACCTCTGTGTCTCCGTGTCTCTGTGGCAGATTTACCGGTTTTTTTGTGTCAATAAACCTTTAGTACGAAGGAGGAGGTATCGCATGAGCATCTATTTCACCAAGGAGCACGAGTGGGTCAAAGTTAAAGAGGGGATCGGCGCGGTCGGCATCAGCGAACATGCCGCCCATGAACTGGGGGACGTGACCTTCGTGGAACTGCCCAAGGTGGGCGCCGTTGTCAAGCAGTTCGGGGTGCTGGGTGCCATCGAGTCGGTCAAGGCGGCCAGTGACATCTATGCGCCGATCTCCGGCAAGGTGGTCAAGGTCAACGAGGCATTGGACGATGCCCCGGAGATCGTCAACGAGAGCGCCGAGGACGCCGGCTGGATGGCCTGGATCGAGATTGCCGATGAATCCGAACTGAAAAACCTGATGACCAGGGAGCAGTACGACGAGTTCCTGAAAAACATATAAACGAAGTCAGGAATTGGAAGACAGGGGTCAGAATGTAACACACGCCCTGTCTTCTGAATTCTGTCTTCTGTCTACGGGAGATGCATCATGAACGATAGCCACTATTGTCCCAACACGCCGGCGGAGATCGGCGAGATGTTGGCCGTCATCGGCGCGGCCTCTGTCGAGGAACTCTTCGCGCCGATCCCCGCCGAACTGCGGGCCAAGGCCTTCAACCTCCCGGCCGGCATGTCCGAGTTCGAAACCTTCTCCGCGATGCAGGCCATAGCCGCGGAAAACAGCCCGGGCATGGTCAACTTCATCGGCGGCGGGTTCTACGACCATGTCATCCCGGCGGCGGTGGATCACCTTTCCGGCCGGGCCGAATTCTACACCGCCTATACCCCCTACCAGCCCGAATGCTCGCAGGGGACGTTGCAGGCCCTGTTCGAGTACCAGACCGCCATCTGCCGTCTCACCGGCCTGGATGTGAGCAACGCTTCGCTCTACGATGGCGCTACGGCCTGCGCCGAGGCGGCCATGATGGCCCTGCGCGTGACCGGCCGCCGCAGGATCGTCGTGGACGGCTGTGTCAGCCCCTTTTCCCGGCAGGTACTGAAAACCTATCTCTACAACCTGGACGTGGAGGTGGTGGAGGTCGCGCCGCTGGACGGGCTTCTCAACCGCGTGGAACTGGCCACGGTACTGGACGACAGCGTGGCCGCCGTCTTGGTGCAGAACCCCAATTTCTTCGGCTGCGTGGACGATTTTACCCCCCTGGCGGAACAGGTGCACGCCGTTGGCGCCCTGCTGGTGGCCTCGGTCTATCCCATCAGCCTCGGCCTGCTGAAAACGCCCGGCGAGATGGGGGTGGATATCGCGGTGGGGGACGGCCAGAGCCTGGGCAATCCGCTCTCCTTCGGCGGCCCCTCCTTCGGCTTCATTGCCGCCAAAAAGGCCTATATCCGCAACATGCCGGGCCGCATCATCGGCGAGACCGTGGACAAACAGGGGCGCCGCGGGTATGTGCTGACCCTGCAGGCCCGGGAACAGCACATCAAGCGCCACAAGGCAACCTCCAACATCTGCAGCAACCAGGGGCTGTGCGCCCTGCGCGGCCTGATCTTCCTCTCGGCCGTGGGCAGGGAGGGGCTGGTGGAGATGGCCCGCCTCAACCGCGACAAGGCCGAGTATGCCAAGGCGCAATTGGCCGCGATTCCGGGCGTGACCGTGCTGCAATCGGCGCCGACCTTCAACGAATTCACCATCTTCCTGCCCAAGCCCGCCGACGCCCTTGTGGCCGGGCTGCTGAAAGAGGGGATCGCCGTTGGCGTGCCGCTGGGGGAATACTATGACGGTTCGGCCAATGCCCTGGTGGTTACGGTCACCGAAAAACGGACCAAAAAGGAGATCGACCAGTTGGTCAAGGCACTGGAGGTGGCGCTATGCAGTTGATCTATGAAAAATCCGTTTCCGGGCGTCGCGGCGTGAAGCTGCCGGCATCGGACGTGCCCGCTGCCGCCGCGCTCCCCGCGAACCTGCTGCGCAAGGAGGCCGCCGGCCTGGCCGAGGTGTCGGAACTGGACCTGGTGCGGCACTTCACCAACCTGTCGCGGCGCAACTTCTCCGTGGACACCAACTTCTATCCCCTTGGCTCCTGCACCATGAAATACAACGCCAAGGTGATGGAGAACGTGGCTGCCCTGTTTGCCCCCTTCCATCCCATGACGGCACTCCTGCCGGACGGCGAGAGCTTCTGCCAGGGCACCCTGGGGATGCTCTACGACCTGGGGCAGATGCTGGCCGACATCACCGGTATGGACGAGGTCACCACCCAGCCCCTGGCCGGCGCCCATGGCGAGTTGACCGGCATCCTGCTGATCTCCGCCTACCACAAGGCCAAGGGGAACAAGAAAAAATACGTGGTGGTGCCCGACTCGTCCCACGGCACCAACCCGGCCTCGGCGGCCATTGCCGGGTACGAGATCATCACCGTCCCGTCTGCCCCCTACGGCGACATGGACATCGAGTTGTTCAGGCAGGCCATGAACGACCAGGTGGCGGCGGTCATGATGACCTGTCCCAACACGGTCGGCCTGTTCAACCCGCACATCCAGGAGATAGCCGACATCGCCCATTCCCACGACGCCCTGATGTACTATGACGGTGCCAACCTGAACGCCATCATGGGCAAGGTCAAGCCGGGGGACGTGGGGTTCGACGTGATCCACGTGAACCTGCACAAGACCTTCGGCACGCCCCATGGCGGCGGCGGCCCCGGCTCCGGCCCGGTGGGGGTCAAGAAGGAGTTGATCCCGTTCCTGCCCCAGCCGCACATCATCATGGACGCAGAGGGGACCTTCCTGCTGGAGGGGGCTAATCCGCGCTCCATCGGCCGCACGG
>JAATGX010000117.1 GCA_015688915.1 Desulfuromonadales bacterium | reverse complement strand
GGCTGGATTGCGTTGGTGACGGTCATGAGTGGCATTGCAGCCGGAGTATATTCCTTTCGTATCGCATTTCGGGAGGCCCAGGAACTGCAAGATGACCAACTCGAGCAGGTGGCGCTGCTGCTCGGGCGTTCCGGCAAGGCCGTGGAACCCTGGTCCGGAACAACCAGAGCAGAGGAACGGCACGATCCCGACGCGCGGGTCATCATTGTCCCTTTGGGGGCGCAGGTACCTGAGGGGCAGGCCATCCGGGTCACGCAGCCCGCGATTCCGCCCTCCCTCCCGGAAGGATTCCAGACCATCGACAGTGAGGGGGAGACGTGGCGGCTGTTCGTCCGTACCCTGCCGTCGGGCTTGAAGATTGCGGTGGGGCAACCGACGGCCGTCCGTAACGAGGCCGCCCGGGGCAGCGGCCTGCGCACCCTGGTGCCGGTGTTGCTGTTGGTGCCCTTCCTGAGCCTGTTGACCGCCTGGATCGTCCGGCGCTCGCTCGCTCCGGTCACCGGTCTTTCCCATCAGTTGGACCAGCGGGACGACACCAATCTGGCAACACTTCCCGAAGGCGGCGTTCCCCGGGAGATCAGGCCATTTGTAACGTCCATCAACGGTCTGATGCGGCGGCTTGACGAGACGCTCGCACAACAACGCCGCTTCATCGCCGATGCCGCCCACGAGTTGCGCTCGCCTTTGACGGCTCTGACCCTGCAGGCGGAAAACCTGGAGCGGAGCGACCACCCCCGTGAGCGGGAGGAGCGTCTCCGACAGCTCAAGGAAGGGCTGGCCCGTACCCGCTCGCTGCTGGATCAACTGCTCTCCCTGGCACGACAACAATCCAGTGTTGCCCCTGCGGCCGATATTCACCTGGACCGGCTCGTCCGGCAGGTAATCGAAGACCTGATGCCGATGGCCACTGCCAAGAGGATTGATCTGGGGTGCGAACGCCTTGAGGAGATAGTCGTGAACGCCCCTGCCGAAGCACTGGCCATCCTGGTGCGTAACGCCTTGGATAATGCCGTCCGCTACACCCCGGCCGGTGGGACGGTGGATGTGGAACTGTACCGAGAGAAAGGACACGTGATCTTTCAGGTAGCCGACAACGGTCAGGGAATTCCGCCCGACGAGGAGGAGCGGATTTTTGAACCGTTTTACCGGATCATGGGCACAGATGAAACCGGCAGTGGCCTGGGACTGGCCATTGTGCGCAGTATTGCCGACCGTTTGGGTGGGACTGTCACGCTTCGTAACCGGGAAGAGGGCACCGGCGCCGTCTTTCGCTATGCCTGCCCACTGGGTTGACGCTGTGCAACGGGGATGCCCCATCCGCACTCCGGAGTTTTTTTTACCTCCAACCGCAACTATTTGCTCACCCGCTAAGTCTTACCTAAGTCTTCACCTCTATTGTCGCCTCACAGGGCATTGCTGCGCCGGCCACTATTGACCGACACCACGGAATGCGTGGCTTTGCGACCATATCAAGAGAAAAGGAGAATAGCTATGGACGTCAGTGGAATTTCGGGAAACGCCGCAGCAAATCAGCAAGCTACTTTAACGCCTACAAAACCAGAGGTTGCTTCAACACCGGTTGCCTCGACATCGGCCGCTTCAAAACCCGAGGCAACTCAACCAAAACACGACACCGTGGAGTTGACCGGGCCGGCTCTTGCCAAATCACTGAAACTGGCAGGGCAGACCCCATCACAGATTGCTCTGAAGATGGGCCTGGACGTTAAAACCGTCAACGGCTACCTGGGGACTTCAACGAAAGCAGCAACAAGCACACCGGCACCGTCTACAAACTCAGCTTTGCAAGTTGAGCAGGCGGCGCCAAATACTGCGGCAACACCTCAGCCATATAGCCTGGCAGAAGAAGCGACGGAACCGGCAAGTCAAAAAGCAACGGAAACAGCCCAAGGCAAAAAGTAATAAATGCGGCCCTGACTGGCCAGTTAATCCACAAGGCCGCCCATTACCTGAATTTGGCAATGAGCGGCTTTTTTATTGCCTTGTCCAGGAATGGCGCTTACCGGCCCGCTTGATTGCGGTTTGTCTGGACAATACTAGATAGCATTACACGGGTGTACTGCAGTATGGCAAGTCTAGTTCAACGCACAAATTGAAATCTTAGGAGGAAGGATGCGTTTGTCATTATTGATGGTAATGAGTATTTTATGTTTTTCTTGCATAGCCTCATATACCCAGGCTGATGATTCGATATTTACCAGCACAACTGCCTTGAAAGAGGAAGTTCAGCGGATCGGCAATGAGGGATTGGAGGTCATGGAAACTCCAATCGATGTAAAAAACGATGGCCTCATCAGTACTCTGGCTGTTGCTGGCGCGGTGGGTCTCACGTATATCTTTGACAATGACATCAGGAATAAACTGCAAGGGACAAAAAGCAGCGCGGCTAACAAAGCGACAGATGCAGGAGATGTAATCGGAAATCCATTCGTCCATCTTGGTGTTGCCAGTGCAGTTTACGTCGGAGGGGTATTGGCAGATTCTCCGAAATGGCAGGAGGCGGGTGAAATGCTTGGAGAGGCGGCCATGCTTGCAGATGGTGCCGGATTTATCCTGAAAAGTTCCATTGGCAGAGCACGTCCGTTTGTAAAGGGCGATAAGGGAAATTTTCAACCATTTCAGCTTAAATCTGATTATGATTCAATGCCTTCGTTGCATACGGCAAGTTCATTTGCCATGGCCTCGGTGATGTCTTCACTATCAGACAACATTCTTGCAAAAATCAGCTACTATTCTGCTGCCACGTTTGTTGGCTTCTCCCGTATGTACCAAGACAATCACTGGGCAAGCGATGTGGTTTTAGGTGCTGCAATTGGTGAGCTTTGTGGCCAGGTTGTCACCAGATACCATTCATCGCATGGAAATATAGCTCTTGCACCAATGTTATCCGGCAACAGTGCTTCCCTGCATCTTGTTGGGAGTTGGTGACTTTTCGCCTAGCCCGGCCAGTGTCATCGAGTAGACCAAGACGGGACAGGAACTGGCGACATTCTCGGATACCAAGAGCTTCCTCCTGTAACGATTACAACGAAGCCATCATCGACGCGCCTTGCCGCAGATGCTGTCGATGCCGACCCTGAACACCCTGGTGCGTTTCCCTTTGGCCGCTATGTAGCTCAATCCTTTCGTCCGAAATCCGGCTGAATATTTTGCCACCAAACCTTCCAGGGCTCGCTGCTTTTCGCCATCAAAAACCTCAACGGCCCTGCCGGAGACGACAACACTTTCATAGCGGGTGGCAAACTGCTCCGGCAAAACCTCCGTCATACCCACCACACAGAACGACACCCTGCTGTCGGCCGCGATGTTTTCCAGCT
>JAATGX010000190.1 GCA_015688915.1 Desulfuromonadales bacterium | reverse complement strand
GGCCGGTTTCTCAGCATAACGCCGGCCATAGAACTTGGGGAGCCAGTAGTGCATGGCCGCGAAAAAGGCGAATCCGGTGCCGCCGAACATGACGTAGTGGAAGTGTCCCACCACGAAGTGGGTGTCGTGCACGTGGACGTCGGTGGCGGCCGCCCCCAGGATCAGCCCGGACAGCCCGCCGATGGAGAAGAGCAGGATGAAGGAGAGGGCGAACAGCATAGGCGCGTCCAGGGAGATGGAACCCTTGTACAGGGTGGAGACCCAGTTGAAGACCTTGATGGCCGAGGGGATGGCGACCACGAAGGTCAGGAACGAGAAGACCAGGATGGCGGTGTCGCTCATGCCGCTGGTGTACATGTGATGTCCCCATACCAGGGAGCCGGCGGCGGCGATGGCCAGACTGGAGAAGGCGATCATCTTGTAGCCGAAGATCGGCTTGCGGGAAAAGACCGGCATGATGTCGGAGATCACCCCCATGGCCGGCAGGATCATGATGTACACCGCCGGATGGGAATAGATCCAGAACATGTGCTGGAACATGACCGGGTCGCCCCCCCGTGTCGGATCGAACAGGCCGGTACCCAGGACCCGTTCGGCCATGATCAGCACCAGGGTGATGGCCAGGATCGGCGTGGCCAGGATTTGCACCCAGGCAGTGGCATAGAGCGACCAGGTGAAGAGCGGCAACCTGCCCCAGGTCATCCCTTCAGCCTTCAGCCTGTGGATGGTGGTGACGAAGTTCAGGCCGGTCAGTATCCCGGAAAAGCCGATGATGAAGACCCCGAATACTGCCAGGGTGACGTTGGTGCCGGTCCTGGCGCTGAAGGGGACGTAGAAGGTCCAGCCGGTGTCCGGCGCCCCGCCGCCGGTGAACAGCGACGTCAGGATGATTACCGCGCCGATGATGTAGAGCCACCAGGAGAACAGGTTCAGCCGGGGAAAGGCCACGTCCCGGGCGCCGATCTGGATCGGCATGACCAGGTTGCCGAAGGCGCCGGGAAACGCGGGGATGATGAAGAGAAAGATCATCACCACCCCGTGCACGGTGAACATCGCGTTATAGGTGGCGGGGCCCATGATGGTGCGCCCCGGGGCCATCAACTCGATTCTGATCAGCAGCCCCAGCAGCACGCCCACGATGAAGAAGCTGAGCACCGAGTAGAAATACAGCAGCCCGATCCGTTTATGGTCCGTGGAAAAGATCCAGGCGGTGATGCCGCTTTTGCCCGTGTCGCGCCAGAACCCGCCTTCCACATGTTCAGCCGAATTCATGAATCCTCCGGTTTGCGTCGTTTACCCCTGTTGCCGGTCACGATCAGAAATATCAGGAAACCCACCACGCAGGTGATGACCACCGTGGCGCTCACCCGCAGCAGGTTGAAGACATAGGTCTTACCCGTGGGGTCAAAGCTGAAACAGAAATCCATTGCCGTGCGGATGGTCTTGCCCACCTTGCCGTCCCGGGCCTCCAGCAAGGCCAGGCTGACGTCCTTGGCCAGGAAGGTGGTGCCGTACAGGTAGCGGACAATGGTGCCGTCGCCGGACAGCACCAGGCTCGCCACGGGGTGGATGAAATCCCGCCCCTTGCGCTGGAAGCGGTAGCCGGCTGCCTCGGTCAGGCGGCGGATGCTCTGGGCGTCGCCGGTCAGGAACCGCCAGCCATCCTCCGGGAAGGGGACATTCATGGAGGTCAGGTACATCCGTTTCATCCTGGCCGCCTGCTGCGGGGTTTCGGTTTCGTCGAAGCTGATCGAGATGACCCGGTACTCCGTGCCCGGCGTTCTCTTTATGGTCGGCAGGACCCTGGCCAGCCCCCCCTGGAGATAGTTGCACACATTGGTGCAGGTGTAGTAGACCGGCAGGATGATGGTCGGTCCGGTCACCAGGTCGGCCAGACGAACCGGCGTGCCGTTTTCGTCGCGGAAGGTGAGATCGAGGGGGAGTTTTGCGCCCAGATGCTCGTCCACCCCGACGGCGGCGGCTTCATCCTGCCGCTGTCCGGGGTGTTGGTGCTCCATGGCCTGTTCCTCTGTATGGGCCGGGGCCGGACAGGGATGCACGGCCAGCGCGAGGAACAGCGCTGCCGCCAGCAGATGCCGCGCACAGCGGGCCGTGTTCCCGCGGACCATTGCCCTGATGCTGGAACAGCGGTTACTCATAGGTTTTTCTCAGCAGATGGACAAACACCGCCGCCAGGAGGGCGCCGGCCACGACAATCGCCCCGGCGATCTTTCTCTTGTGGCGGCTATCGTCAAGGCCCTGGAGAACCGCCTCGATCTTCTTCAGTTCAGCCTGGATCTGCGTCGATTCCTTTTTGACCATCTCCACGTCCACGTTGTGGAACAGGGTGTGGAAGCGGTTGCGCACCGCGAACAGCCCCTTTTCCAGCTTGTCCGTATCGGTCCCCGTGGCTTTGTACGCCTTGATCCTGGCATCGATGCCCACGATCATCGCCTCGGTTTCCTGCATGGCCGCCTTGATCACCCGGGCCCGCTCAAAACTGTGGCAGCGGGTGCAGGACTTCTCGTTGATAAGGTCCAGGGAGGCCTTGAGCACCTGATGATTGCTGTGGCAGGTGACGCAGGTCGGCCCCCCCTTGCCCAAAGCCCGCCCATGGGCGCTTGCCAGGTAGTCGGTGTGCACCCCCACATGGCAACGGCCGCAGAAGGCCGGAATCGCCTTTTCCTTGGGCGCCCCCAGGAACCCCCTGGCCGGGCTCATGGCATTGGCCGCGTCCGAGGGGTCGCCCCCATGGCAGGCGTTGCAGGCGATGCCGTTTTCGGCGTGGACGCTGCCGCGCCAGAGATTGACCGGCTCGCCGATCTTGCCCGGCATGGTGCTGTGGCACTGGATGCAGACGATCTCGGGCTGCTCGGCGGCAAGAACCGCAACCGGAAGGATCAGCGAGAACAACAGCACTATAGTATTCATAACGTAGTTGGCGTGTCTCATGAGTAGTGCCCCCAGACTGTCAGGCCGAGCCAGAGCAGGATGCCACCCAGGGTGCAGACCATGAACACGGGCCGTTTCAAGGGGTGCCGCTCCGGCCCCCGGTCGATGAAGGGGAGCAGCGCCAGGAACGTCATGGCCGCCCCCTGCACTGTCAGGCCGATAAGCTCGTTGGGGAAAATCTTCAGGGTCTGGTAATTGGCCAGGAAGTACCACTCCGGCTTGATATGGGCCGGGGTCACGAAGGCGTTGGCCGGAAGAAAGGCGTCCCGGGGAAAGAACAGATAGGGATCGAAGAAGACCACCCCCAGGAAGCAGGCAAAATAGATGGCGATGGAGGTCAGGTCCTGCAAGGCGTAATTGGGAAAGAACCGGATGCCGCCCGGATGGCCTTCATACCGGAACTCTTTTCCTTGCCAGGAATTCTTGGTCTCCTTGAGGCCGAAGGGAGGTGTGGAGACGCCGATCCGCTCCAGCAAGAACAGGTGCAGCCCGACCAGGGCCCCGATGGCGAGCGGGATGACCGCCACGTGCAGGGCGAAGAAACGTCCCAGGGTGGCCGGTCCGACCAGCTTGCCCCCCCGCAGGAACTCCACCAGGTAGTGCCCGACCACCGGGATGGCGTTGGCGCTGTTGGTGGCCACGGTGGTGGCCCAGAAGGAGAGCTGGCTCCAGGGGAGCAGGTATCCGGTCAGGGAGATCCCCTGCACCAGGGTCAGGAGGATGAAGCCGGTGACCCAGTTCAACTCCCGCGGGCCCTTGTAGCTCCCCATGAAGAGCACGGAGAACATATGCAGCAGCAGTACCAGCACCATCATGTTCGATCCCACGGCGTGGCACATGCGGATCAGCCAGCCGAAGGGGACCTCGTTCATGATATAGGTCACGCTCTTGAAGGCCTTGTCCGCATCCGGGACATAATAGATCAGGAGCAGGATGCCGGTCACTATCTGCATGACGAAGATGAAGAGCAGGATGCTCCCCATGGAGTACCAGACATTGATGTTGCGCGGCAGGAGATAGTCACCCACCTGTTTCTGCGCCAAGTCCCGGGCGCCGATGCGCACATCGATCCAATCAATAACGCGTTTGAACAGTGCCATGAAGCCTCCTGGATATCAACCGATGGTTATGGCCCCATTGGCCACGGTAAAGGGGAGCTTGGTGAGCGGTTTGGGAGGCGGCCCGGAGACCACGGCGCCGTCGGGGGTATAATGCCCGCCATGGCATGGACAGAGGAAATCCTGTTTGTCCTTTTCCCATTGTACGATGCAGCCCAGGTGGGTGCAGACGGCGGAAAGGGCAACCAGCCCGCCTCCGCGCTTATTCACCAGGACCGCGGAAGCGCCGGCGAACTCGAAGAACTTGGCCTCTCCATCCGGCACGTCCTTGAGCTGGATCACGACCTTGTCTGCCGAACCATCGACCGGCCGGGGGGCAAGATAACGAAACAACGGATAGATGATGGCAGCGAGTGCGCCCGTTGCCACCCCTCCCAGGCACAGCCCGAGAAATTTCCTCCTGCCGACAGTATCCATAGAACCTCCACGGGAATAGTGTCACATGGTTATAGATGATAGCAGCGATATCGATTATTGCAAGGTATTCATCAACCGTTCACCTGCGGTTTTTAGCGGCGCGCATCAATGACCGATGTTCGAATTCAAGGCAAGGAGGAGCGTCCGTGCGTTTTACCGTAATCGCCGGATAAATGTTACGGCAACAGTCTTTTTGCTATTGACAGGAAAGAGGGGCCTGTGATAATTATCCTCTGCTTTTCGCAAAGGCTGTTGTCGTTTTTGCCAGTGGCAAGACGGCATGCATCTCGGTAAGAAGGGCTTTCGTTTGTGAGGCACCGGATCACAGGCGCAATTTATTCCCCATTAGCTCAGTCGGTAGAGCAGGTGACTGTTAATCACCTTGTCCGTGGTTCGAGTCCGCGATGGGGAGCCAACAAATCCATGGCCGATTTCTTTCGAAATCGGCCATTTGTCATTTTCCCCACCACCCGTAAGTACGTACACTTCTCAAGCCCTCCTTACAAATCAAAAACCACCCCCAGGCGAACCGCTCATATCCTCTGCACAGGGACCAGCATTTCGATGCTCCTGCCTGATTCTTCTTGCCCGTTTTGTCGCCGCCAATTGCGACAATCAGGAGATAACGAAAAGATGTGAAAAAGGTATGTTCCAGCATGTAAAAAAAGCGTAAAAATCGACAAATATCACCTTGGACCTGCTAGAACTGTTTATGGGAGCGGGGAAGGAGGTCAGGTTTGAAGAAGCAAGAGGCAAAAATGCTTTTCCTCGTGGACGACGACGCGAAACTGCGGAGGCTTCTGGCGAAATTTCTCCGGGACAACGGCCTGGATGCACGCGAGTTTGCCGATGGCAGGGAGGTTGTCGAAGCCGTGGCGGCGGATGAACCTGCCGCGATCATCCTGGACATAATGATGCCTGGGGAGAGCGGGCTGCAAATCCTCCGAAGAATCCGGTTGGAGTCGGCGGTCCCGGTGATCATGCTCACCGCCAAGGGTGAGGACGAGGATCGAATTTCAGGCCTGGAACTGGGCGCCGATGACTACCTGCCGAAACCCTTCAATCCTCGAGAACTTCTCGCCCGGATCAACGCGGTGCTCCGAAGGGTGGCTCCCAGGGAGGAAACGATGACGTCTGCCTCGGAAACGGTGGAGGCCGGAGGGTTCGTCTTGAATCGCAGGAGGCGTACGGTGTCGGCCGGTGGTGCAGAGCAGGAGTTGTCTTCCACCGAATTCAAGTTGATGGAGGCGCTGATGACCCATCCGGGGATGGTGCTGAGCCGCGACGAGCTCCTCAACTTCGCACGGGGAAAAGACTTCGGCTCCTTCGACCGGAGCATCGACGTGCACATCAGCAAGGTGCGTGCGAAGACCGGGGCGCTGCCGGGCGGGAGGCGCTGCATCAAGACCGTGTGGGGGTCGGGCTACATGTTCGAGGTGGAGAAATGATACGCAGGTTGTTGCTCCTGCATTGGATATTCGCTGCCCTCGGAGCCGAGGCGCTGACATATGGTTTGTTCGCGGCGTGACGCCAACACAGGTCATTACCGGACCGATTGCGGGAATAGGCGGAAAATGAATTCAGGGACCTGTCACGATAATTTTCAATCCGGTGGCTGTTTCCTTGACCCTGTAGGGGATCAACCTTCCTTGCGCGGCATCGAAAAAGATCCTGAGATAATCTGCATAACTTTCGAATCGAACCGTGGCAATGCCCAATCTGTCGATGACAACCTTTTTCAGTACAAACCCGGACTCTCCATTCGGAATATCAATGACGAGCCGGGACGGCTGGGAAAGGGTAAAGAGCTTGTAATCACGAATGGGCCTTGAAGCAATAATCTCGAATTCATTCTTGTCAACCCGCATCCCGGTGATCAGGATCTTTCCTTCGGAGGCAACCGTATTCTCGGCCTGCCAACTCGATGGACCCTCCGGTATCGCCGCTTCCGGCTCGGACTCGGCCGGTTCCGCGACAGCCGGGACCGGTTTTTTACGGCCGAATTGAAAGGACAGTCCCGCGGTAAACGCGGAGTTTTGCCAGACATCGGTTGAAGTCCCGGTGGGACCGAACGAAAATATCTGACGGGCATCCAGCCTCAGGGCAACTGCATCGGTCACAAAATACTTGATGCCGGCGCCGTACTCAAAAATGCCGGTGCTGCTGTTTCCAACCGCATAATCCGTTTTTGACCAGCCCCCTCCCATCAGCACATACGGAACGACCGTGCCCTCCGGGATGAAATGATAGAGCAGATCGCCGCTGATGTTATACAAGCCTCCATAGGTCCCTTCATGCCTGGGGGTGGCATAGAGGAACTGCCCCTCCACCCCCCAATTCTTGTCAAGGTTGTAGCCAAGCCGCATACCGGTGGCAAAGCTGGGTGACTGCCCTTGTGCCCCATCATAAACATATGCGCCGTAAAAAGGGGAAATGGTGGTTTCTCCACCTGTTATCCCGGCCATTGCGGGCGATCCCACAGCAAAAACCATCAAAAAGGCGAGCAGGAACAGGATTTGTTTCGGCATGTTCACTTCCTCCGATGACAAGCTACAATCCAAGATTCAGACGATCAGGCTTTTTCAACAGAAGCGTATAGGAGGTGGACTTCTGCATCTCCTCCGTGTGAAAGGCCCTCAGGAGGCTATGTACCGGATGGTCGGGTTTTCTCTGCAGTTCTTCACGCAGTTTCCTGAAAGGGGCATCGAATGAATGCGGCATGCCGCTCTTCCCCTCTTCAGCGCCACTCCCGCCGGGAACCGCGTCAACCAGATAGGTTATGGCGTTGACATACCCGCCGATCTCTTGTGCCGCATCCGACGGATGTTCTTCAATCCACCTCTTTATCGCAGGCGACTGTTTGAGCCGTCCCGCCAGGGGAATGAAGTAATCAAGGAAGAGGTTGTAGCGTCCATCGCGCTTGAGAACCTCTGCGGTCCGGGTGATTTCTCCCGGTGCAAACGGGAAAAACTCGACCGCCTGCAGACGGTGGAGGAACCAGAGATTGTAGTCAGTGTTCCCGGTACTGTACGTATTGACCTTCTGGAAGGCAAAGGCAAGCTTCTCCGTCGCCTCGGCGGCCCCGAAAAAGGCGGAGTCCGGAATCACTTCCGGCAACCCCCTGCTTTCCTGGGCAGACAGGAAATCGACATAGGCATCCAGAACAACCCGCATCGGTGAGGCGTACCGCTGGATGCTGCGGGGGTCTGCCGCCGTGTTGAGCCTTGTAAGGTAATAGTCACCGGTCCAGAGAGACAGCTCCATGATCGCTCGCCAGAATCGGTGAGCAGCCTTCAGGTAGAGTTCCCGGTTTTCATAACCGGCCTTTTCCCAGCCTCCGTTCGAATAAAGGGCAATATCATTGAAGATGGCCATGGCCGTGAGGAGTGTTGACGAGGCATCCTGAGACGGAAGTGTTGCAAAGAACTTGTAGGCCGGCGCTTTTTCGTTGTCAGGCAGGCGTTGAATGGCAAAACTGGTAGTATCCAGGTGGTCTATGGCCGCCATGACGACGCCACTGCTCCTGCGGGATGCGGCCCACTTGAATGCAAGATCATTGAAAAGCAGGGACTGCTCAAAGGCCTTCTGCGCCCCTTCGGACATGCCTTCTGCATCGAGCTTCGCCGCAGAGATCTGCTGCAGGCGTTTCGACTCGATCACCGCCACGGTGAAATTAAGCCGGTAGCGGTCCGAGTCCGGCGCCACGAAACCATCCGTTATCCGCTGAATCAAGGTCCTGAAATAGGTGCCTTCCCCGTCCTTGTCCCCCAGGTTCCGATCCTTCATCATCAGAAACAGCGGCCCCAGGGCATTGAGGTTTTCCATTCTCCTGTTGATAATGGCCCTGTTGACGACCAGGTTGATAATATTGCGATAATAGAAGGGAGTCGTGACGTTGCCGGTCTTCTCAGCAGCGGTCCGCGATATATGGTTCTGTTCGATATACAGAACGGCATTGTTCCAGATATCGTAAACCCTGGAGACAAACCGGGCCGAATCGTTGCTTTCCAGGGCCTGCAGCGCCTTGACGAAACCGGTCCAGAAAGCTATCTCCGGCATGGATGACTTGCCCTTCAACGTATCGAGGTGCTGGGCGGCGCCGTTGAGACTCTCCCGGTTATCGCTCTGCAGGTAATCGATTGTCTGGGCAATGGCCAGCCGCAGGTAATCCCTCTCCCCGAAGATCGGCTGTTGATCCTCCTTCTGGACGGCGGTTCCGTTTGCGGGAGCCGGCGAGGAAGCCGGAGCCAGCTTGCCGGCCCAGGAGGCGATATATGCCGCCAGGGGCTCGCCGATCTCGGCATCACGTTTTTCGCGCCATTCCTTTATCTCCTGCTTGTCCCAATAACTGAGCTCGTAGGCCACATCCAGATACGGCCCCCAATCCCTGGCCTGGACCGGTGCCGCGCGCTCCGCCGGAGCCTGCGCGGGCGGGCCGGCCTTCGCCGCCGCGGCCGGTGTCGCGGCACTGGTCGCGCCTTTTTTCGGAACAGCCGGCCACGCGGTGGATGTCCCCATTACCAGGCAGATGACGACTATGATCGTGGCAAACCGCAAGTCAGTGGGTCTTAAGGCATGTGTAGGCATTATCCAGTTCCTCGCATCTGTTAGATGGTCTGCGTCCCTTGGAGGGAAATATCATGAGATTGAAAGATGAAATCCGCTGCGTACCCTTGAATTGAAACTCCCCCTTCTCGTCCCTGCAACTCTGCCGTGAGCCGACAACATTCAACACGGCCTTTATGGCTTCCTCCTGCTTCTGGGGGCTGGAGCAGATTTCCAGGCTCATCAGGGATAGACCGCGCACAAGCCCGACGGATGAGGAGTTGTCCGCGTCCGCCCCTCCGGCAGCCCTCGATCGCTCCCGGGTAGCCACGACACGCTGTCCGGCTTCCTCCACCGGTTCCGCGACCCCTGCCGTGCGCTGGCTTCGCTGGATCGACCGCTGGGGAATTCCGCTCCCGGCAGGGGACAGGTCTCCGGACGGAGCTGTCCGCCGCAGGACCGCTACCCGGTCCTGCGCAATTGATGAGTCCATGGCCGTGGCGCCCCGTGAGCGGGTGATGGCGGTTCGTTCGGCGGGGGCTTCGCGTGTGGTTGCCTCCCTCCGGATGCGCTCCTTTGAAACCGATTCGATACCCGGCTCAATCCGTGAACGCTCCCGAGCAACCAGCGGCTGATGCTCGCTGACATCGGGAAGAACGGGGGCAAAAGACCGACTGATGGAGGGTCGCCTCATTTCCACCGATGGAGGAGCGATGGTTTGTCGCTCCAGAGGTTTTTTCACTTCCGGCTCCCGGATCATCTCGGGTTTCGGCGCGGGTTCGACAGGGTTTTCACGTGGCGGAGCCTGCTTCGTCCTGGGCAGAACGGGCTTTTCCGGAACAGGAGGGGGGGGCTTGATCGTCAGCCTGCTGATATCGATGATCGTCTTCGTGGGGACGGACGACTTGGGTACGGCGTACAGGCTGACCAGCAACGGTACAACAATCCACACCACCAACAGAACCAGGCGCAGCCAGAGAGGCGTGGGGGCAGGCTCCCGATGCGAGGCGGAAACAGGGATACGCTGCAGCTTTGTACCCCCGTGACCATATGCCATGCGCATCAGTTGGCTCATGGTTTTCCTTCGCCCCGCTCCGTGTGGACCACGGCGGTTCCGTGCTCGTTCCAGAATTTGCCGACGAGCGCTGCGGCCTGAAGGATGACGCTGATGAACGACTCCGGGAGCGGAACGACCACTGGC
>JAATGX010000176.1 GCA_015688915.1 Desulfuromonadales bacterium | reverse complement strand
TCGGCAATTTCGGCGTCATGGTCAAGGCCTATGCCTACATCATCATGCTGGGGCGCGAGGGGCTGATCCAGGCTTCGGAGCAGGCGGTGCTCAACGCCAACTACATCAAGGAGCGGCTGAAGGCATACTACGATCTTCCCTACGACACGACCTGCATGCACGAGTGCGTCTTCTCCGCCTCCCGGCAGCTTGCCCACGGCGTGCATGCCATCGACATCGCCAAGTACCTGATCGACCGGGGTTACCATCCCCCCACGGTCTATTTCCCGCTGACGGTCAAGGAGGCCATCATGATCGAGCCGACCGAGACCGAGAGCAAGGCCACGCTGGACGCCTTTATCGAGGTGATGATCGAGGCGGCGAAAGTCGCGGAAAGCGACCCGCAGGCGCTGCACGACGCGCCGGTGACCATGCCGGTCGGCCGGCTGGACGAGACCAAGGCGGCCAGGGAGCAGAACGTCTGCTGCGTGGGGTAGATCGGATTTGATACGCGGCTGTCATGTGTGATATGAAAGCACTCTGGTGAATTGTCGTCAGGGTGCTTTTTTCTGGGGCCAAAATGATGAATGCACGTGATCTGGGAAAAATTGCAGCGCTTGGAGAAGACAGTTCCCGCCAATTCAAGGCGGATGTGCGCAATATCGATTCCCTGGCCTCAGAGATGGCTGCCTTTGCCAATTCCAATGGTGGATTGATCCTGATCGGCGTGTCCGATGACGGCTCAATGCCCGGGCTTCCCCTGGAAGACGTTTCCCGGATAAACCAGTTGATCGGCAACGCAGCCAGCCAGCATGTGCGCAGCCCGTTGACGGTACGGAGCGAGAACGTGGTGCTGGAAAGCGGGCGCATCGTTATCGTGCTGACCGTACCCAGGGGACTTGACAAGCCATATTTCGACAAGAACGGTGTAATCTGGCTGAAGACAGGTGCGGACAAGCGGCGGGTGAACTCAAGGGAAGAATTGCGGCGTCTGTTCCAGGTGTCCGACCAGTTTCACGCCGATGAACTGCCGACCAAGGCCGGCATTGATAAGCTGGATAAGCTTCGTTTCCGGGATTTTCTGCGTGAGGTCTACAAACAGGAATATCCCGATTCTCCCGCCGAATTGACCCGGTTGCTGCAGAATATGAACCTGGCCACCGATGACGGTATGCTGAATCTGGCCGGAGTGCTGATGTTTACCGAACGCCCTGAATGGATCAAACCGCAGTTTGTTGTCAAGGCGATCCGTTATCCGGGCAATCAGATCCATGTCAGCGACTATGTCGATACTGAGGATTTTACCGGGTCGTTGCGCAAGGTGTTCGATGATGCGCTTGCCTTTGTCATGCGCAATCTGCACAAGGTACAGGCCGGACGCGGGGTGAACGCTCCCGGTCTTCCTGAAATTCCCGAGGCGGTTTTTGAAGAGCTTCTGGTCAATGCCCTGGTGCATCGTGATTATCTCGTGAGCGCGCCGATCCGGCTGTTTATCTTCGACAACCGCATCGAGATCATCAGCCCCGGCCACCTTCCCAATAACCTGACCGTTGAGAAAATCCGGTCAGGCAACTCAAATATCCGTAATCCAATTCTTGTCTCCTATGTGGCCAAGGGGCTGTTACCCTACCACGGCCTGGGCTCCGGCATCAAACGCGCCCTGGAACAGTGGCCGCAGATTGATTTTGCCGATGACCGTGAAGGCTCTCTTTTTGTCGCTACCGTTCACCGGAAACCATTTGAGCTGTCGGAGATAACACAAAAAACGCCGGTAAAAACGCCGGTAAAAACGCTGGTAAAAACGCCGGACCTGATTCTCCAGCTTCTGAAAGAAAATCCCCACACAACGTTGGCGGAAGTGGCAGAATCCATCGGAAAGTCTCTCAGCGCTGTCGAACGAGCTACCTCCGGTCTTGTAAAATCCGGCAGATTGAGATATGTCGGTTCAAAAAAAGCCGGACATTGGGAAGTGATTTTGTGAAAGCGCGTAAAGCTGAATTGGATACGTTGTGAAGTCACCTGTATGGCGCCTCATCGATACCGGCCCACGGCCCGGCGCCCTCAACATGGCCATCGATGAGGCGCTTCTGCGTTCCTTTGACCCGGCCGCGTCGCTGCCCGTGCTGCGCCTGTACGGCTGGGCTCCGCCCGCCCTGTCCCTGGGGCGTTTCCAGAAAGGTGGCGAGGTGCTCGACCTGGAACGCTGCCGGGCGGACAATGTTTCCGTTGTGCGGCGCATCACCGGCGGCGGTGTCATCTACCACGCCGACGAATTGACCTACAGCATCGTCTGTGCTCCCGAACAGGTTCCGCCCGCATCGTCGATCAAGGATTCCTTCCGGGTACTGACCGGGTTCCTGCTGGCCTTCTACCGGGAACTCGGGCTGGATGCGGCCTATGCCCTGGATGTTACGCCCGAAGGGACACGGCTGGGGGAGCGGACCGCGTTCTGTTTCGCCGGTCGGGAGAGCTTCGATATCCTCGTGGGTGGCGGCAAGATCGGCGGCAATGCCCAGCGCAGGCAGAAAGGGCTTGTTTTTCAGCACGGCTCGATCCCGCTGAAGAACCGGGTGCAGGACGGGTTGTCCTACATGCGGGACAGGACGCCGGCCCAGGCCCAGGGAGTGACGAGCCTGGGAGAGTGCGGCGTTACCGCAGCCGGAGATCATTTGCGACGGCTGCTGGCCGATGCCTTTGCGGGGCAATTCGGTGTGGAACTGCTGTGCGATGGGTTGTCGAGCGATGAACAGCGGCTGGCAAAAGATCTCCTGGCGCGGAAATATGCCACGGACCGCTGGAACCTGGAAGGGGAGGATGCGTGAATATCCAACGGAAACCGGAGTGGCTGCAAAAACGGGTCAATCCGGGTGAGCAGGCCGAAATGCGGGCGCTCCTGGGCGAGTTGCGACTGAACACGGTCTGCCAGCAGGCGCTCTGCCCCAATATCTCCGAGTGCTTCAAGTGCGGCCAGGCCACCTTCCTGATCCTGGGGAAAAACTGCACCCGTCTCTGCTCGTTCTGCGATGTGGAAAAGAGCGCGCCACAGCCGGTGGACCGGCATGAGCCGGCCAGGGTGGCCGAGGCGGTAGTCCGCCTGAAGCTGGCCCACGTGGTCATCACCAGCCCGACCCGTGACGACCTGCCGGACGGGGGTGCCGGCCTGTACGCCGCCACGGTGGCCGCCATCCGTTCCGTCTCGCCCTCGACGCGCATCGAACCGCTTATCCCCGACTTCCTGGGAAACCGGCAGAGCGTGGCAACGGTCGTGAGCTCGGGACCGGATATCATCGCCCACAACGTGGAAACGGTGCCGCGTCTCTATCATATCCGCAGCGGTGCCGATTACGGCCGTTCGCTGGAGGTGCTGCGGGTGTGCGGCGAACTCGGAGCGCATATCCCGACCAAGTCCGGTATCATGCTGGGCATGGGGGAAAAGGAAGAAGAGGTCATGGAGGTGTTGAGCGATCTACGCGGGGCAGGGTGCGTCTATCTCAGTATCGGCCAGTACCTGGCCCCCAGCCGGCGGCATTTCCCGGTGCAGGAATATATTCGGCCGGAGGTGTTTGAACGCCTGCGGGAAACAGCGCTCGGGATGGGCTTTTCCCACGTGGAGAGCGGCCCGTATGTGCGCAGTTCCTATCATGCCGGGCAGTATGGTGGTTGAGCCGGTTACCTGCACATATTCGAATAGGGGCGCTTGCCCTCGATTTTTCGATCCGATGGCGGACTATGAACATGGGGATATTTTCCGCAAAATGCTGTTTCATTATTGACGGCCTGTTTTGTAATCGAATACACTCGTCCGCATTTGTGACAGCATCCCCAGCGCCCATCCATCGAAAAGCGAGGACCATTCATGCAGACCCTCCAGAAACTCTATTTCAGACTGTCCATCAAAACCAGGATTGCCCTGCTTTGTTTCTGTTACAGTCTGTGCATCATTGCCGCCGCCATCCTGGGGCGCTCCGACTCTTCGGTCATCCGTTTCGGGTCGCTGGTCCTGTTCATCTGTCTCGGGGTGTTTTTCGGGATACTCAATATCTGGGGGATCGGGACGTCCATCAAGCGCGTTATCGGCTACCTGCAGAACATGGCACGGGGCGATCTCAGCCAGGAAATCGTGGTCAGGAACAAAAACGAGATAAGTTGGGTCCTGACGTCGATCAAGGATGTCCAGATGTCGATACGCTCCATGATCTCCGGGATCCAGACCACATCCCGGGACCTGACGGAAGCCGCGGTCAACCTCAAGCGGACATCGGAAAACATTGCCGGAGGAGCCGAGATGGCGGTCGACCAGTCAACGGCTGCCGTCAATGCGGTCGAAGAACTGTCATCCGTAAGCAACGGCATATCGAAGAATTGCCAATTGATGGCCGATAACGCCTCCGAGACACGCGTGGCAACAAGCGGCGGGTCACGAACCATTGGCGAAATGTCCCAGGTGATGGATGAGATCGGGAAGATGGTCACGGACACGACCAACGCGGTCGGGGCGTTGGGCAACAATTCAAACCAGATCGGCGAGATCGTCGCAACCATCGAGGATATTGCCGATCAAACCAATCTCCTCGCCCTGAACGCCGCCATCGAGGCGGCGCGGGCAGGGGAGCAGGGGAGGGGGTTTGCCGTGGTCGCCGACGAGGTAAGGCAGTTGGCGGAGCGGACAACAAAGGCAACCAGCGAGATCCAGAGAATCATCATAACATTGCAGCGTGACGTGAAGAACGTCATGGGGTCGATGGAGCAAAGTTCACAAAGCGTTCAGCACGGCGTCGAACGCGTCAAGCTTTCCGGCGAGGCGATCACCGACATCACGTCGCATATCGAGGTGCTGACCGACAATGTCGCACAGGTTGCCACGGCGATTGAGGAACAGTCGGCAACAACGGCCGGCGTCATGAATAATATCCGCGCCATTTCGGGAGTCATCGACGATGTGTTCCGCGGCACGAAAGAGACTGACAATGCCTCGGCAAACCTGACCCGATCGGCCGGCGAACTCAAGACCATGGCAAGCAGGTTTCAGGTCTGACGTTCGCGGATGCCGGTGCGCGGAGGCAGGTTGCAACGGGTAAGACTGAAAGTGCCATGGCTGACTCAAACAACATAACGGGTTCCGTTCGTTCGCGCTATCTGCTTGGCTTCATCCTGCTCACGCTTCTGGTAGGGCTTGCCGGTTATGGGTACTTTCTGCACCATCGGCAGATCACGATCGCCGAAAAGCGTGAAGAGCTTGCCACCATTGCCGATCTGAAGGCCGGACAGATCGCGCAATGGCACACGGAACGCATGGGCAATGCCCGGGAGATCTACTCGAACCGGATGATTTCCCACCGGGTCAACGACTATCTCGCGGGCAGGGATGCCGACCGCAGCCTTGACGAGATCCGTACCTGGATGGCGGCCATGCGCGACAGCGGCGATTACAGCAGGATCGCTCTCATCAAGCCCGGAGGAGAGGTGATCGCTGCCGTTCCGTCCAACAACAGGCAGCAGGATCGATACGAACGTGACCGGATAGATGAGGCCGTCCGGACACAGAAAGTGATCTTCATCGATTACCACGGGGGCGATACCCCCGATGCTATCCACCTCGATCTCATCGTCCCGATCAGGTATTTCGAGGGCGAGCGTTCGCGCTGTCTTGCCGTGGTGCTGTTTGAAATCGACCCCCACGCCTTTCTGTACCCCCTCATCAAATCCTGGCCAACGCCGAGCAAGACAGCGGAAACCCTGCTGGTCGAGCGGGACGGCAATGAAGTCCTTTTTCTGAGCGACCTCCGCCATCGGAAAAATTCCGCCTTTAACCTGCGTCTGCCGCTCACCCGGAAGGATCTGCCGGCCGCCTGGGCCGCCCTCGGGCAGGAGCGGGTCGCCGAGGGGACCGATTACCGGGGCACTCGCGTCCTGGCCGCTACCCGGAAGGTTCCGGGCTCCCCCTGGTCGATCGTTGCCAAGGTCGATACCGCCGACATCTACGCGCCCGTTACCAGGCGGGCCTGGTTTGTCGCGTTCATGTACGCCGTGGTGGTGACCGTGACGGGGCTGGGAATGTACCTGTGGTGGGTCAGGAAGCGGGAGGCGTACCTCCGCATGCAGTATGAAGCCGAACTGGTTTTCAGCGCAGAGCAGACCAAGGCAGAGGAGGCGTTGAGAAAGGTCCATGACGAACTGGAGGTGCGGGTGGAGGAGCGCACCGCCGAATTGTCCCTGGAACGGAACAAGCTGCGGGGGATTCTCGATGCCATGAACGACGGCATCTACATTGCGGACCAGCGCTACGAGATCGTGTACATGAATCCCGTGTTCGAGCGGGAGTTCGGGTGTGCGGGGGACCGCCGCTGCTACGAGCACATCCTCGGCCGCACGGAGCCATGCGTATCGTGCGCCGATGCCACGATGTTTGCCGAACGATCCATTCGCTGGGAATGGATATCTGCAAAGACCGACAAGGTCTACGACACGTTCAGAGCGCCTCTCGCGAATGCGGACGGCACCATCTCCAAGCTGGGCATCCTGCACGATGTCACGGACCGCGACCGGATGGAGGAAGAGTTGCGGGACAGCAAGCTGCGCTACCAGATGCTGCTCGAGTCCGTGACGAGTTATACCTATACCGTGTACATCGAGGACGGTCGCCCTTTTGCAACGGTCCATAGCCCCGGATGCGCGACCGTGACCGGTTATTCGGCCGAGGAATACGCCGCCTACCCGTTGCTCTGGCACACGATGATTCACGAAGACGACAGGGAGCGCGTCAGTGAGACGGTTGCAGGCATCTGTGCCTGCGGCGACTCATCGTGCATCGAGCACCGTATCCGCCACAAGGACGGTTCGATCCGTTGGGTGCGCGACACCATTGTGCCGGGATACAATGAACAGGGAAATCTGATCGCATACGACGGCCTGGTGGCGGATATCACCGAGCGCATGCAGGCCGGGGAGACGATACGGAGGATCAACGAGGAGCTTGAGCGGAAGGTGATCGAGAGGACCCGTGATCTGGAAGGCGCCAATTATGAACTCCAGACCATCAACGAGGAGCTCGTGGCACGGCGCAACGAGGCCGAGACCGCCCTGGAGGCGTTACGCCGGAGCGAGAACGATTTTCGCCAGTTGATCGATGCCTCGCCGGTGGCAACAGCGGTCATCGAACCGGGAACCGGAGCGCTTTCGCTCAACTCCCGCTTCAGCTATGTGCTGGGGTACACAACGGCGGATATCCCCACGCTCGACGAGTGGTGGCCCAAGGCCTATCCCGATCCGGACCACCGCGCACAGGTCATGGAAGAGTGGCTGACCCTGATCGCCGATGCCGCCGACAGGGATGGGGTCGCCCGGCCCCGCGAGGCGCTCGTCACCTGCCGGGATGGTCACTCGACGCGTTCGATCGAGTTCCATACCGCCCGGATCGGTGACCGGACAATGGTCATGCTGATCGATCTGACCGAACGTCTGCTGGCCCAGGAAAAGCTGCTCAAGCTTTCCCGCGCCGTGGAAAACAGCCCGGCAACGGTTGTGATTACCGATCGCAACGGCCTGATCGAATACGTCAACCCGAAATTCACCGAGGTGACCGGTTTCCGTGCCGAGGAAGCCATTGGTCATAATCCGAGAATCCTCAAGGCCGGGGTCCAGTCCAAGGAGTTTTACCGGGATTTGTGGGCGACGATCACGTCCGGCAACGAATGGCGGGGGGAGTTCTGCAACAGGAAAAAGAACGGCGAAATCCACTGGGAGCACGCCTCGGTCTCGCCCATACGGGATGAGAAGGGGATCATTACCCATTTCGTGGCCGTCAAGGAGGACGTTACCGAGCAAAAAAGGGTCGCGGAGGAGTTGCACAGGGCAAAGGAGGCCGCTGACGCCGCCAACAGGTCGAAATCCGAGTTCCTGGCCAACATGAGCCACGAGATCCGTACACCGCTGAACGCCATCATCGGCTTTTCCACCCTTGCCATGAAGACCGATCTTACTTCCCGGCAGCACGACTATATCAACAAGATCGGCAATGCCGGTGTATCGCTGCTCAAGACCATCAACGACATTCTCGACTTCTCCAAGGTCGAGGCGGGGATGCTGGAGATGGAATCGATCCCGTTCCGCCTGGACGATGTCCTGTTGAACGTTACCAGCCTGATCCAGCAGAAGCTGATTGACAAGGGACTCGAATTGTTTCTCGACTGCTCCCCCGATCTCCCCCCCCTGCTCACGGGCGATCCACTCCGGCTCGGCCAGGTGCTCACGAACCTCATGGGCAACTCGGTCAAGTTCACGGAGCAGGGGGAGGTTGAACTGAGCGTTACCTGCGCCGCGCGGGAAGATGGCCGCATCAAGGTGCTGTTCTCCGTGCGCGACACCGGGATCGGTCTGGCCCCGGAACAGTGCACCAGGCTTTTCCAGGCATTCTCCCAGGCCGACGGCTCCACCACCCGCAAGTACGGCGGAACGGGCCTCGGGCTCTCCATCAGCAAGCGTCTGGTGGAGATCATGGGGGGCGACATCTGGGTGGAGAGCGAAGCGGGGAGCGGCAGCACCTTCAGGTTCACCGCGTGGTTCGGGATGGAAGCGGGGGAAGAGGCGTGCGCGACCATCCCCGACGTGCTGAATGGAGCGCATGTCCTTGTTGTCGACGACAGTGCGACCAGCCGCGCGGTGATCACGAAACTCCTGGCCCCGCTGCCGTTGATCGTGGAGAGCGCCGCCTCCGGCACGGAGGCCGTGGAGGCTGTCAGGCGCAGCGATGCCGATGCCCCCTACCGGCTGATCCTGATGGATTGGCAGATGCCCGGTATGGACGGGATCGAGGCGACCCGCCTGATCAAGCATGATACGTCCTTGCGCTCAATGCCGACCATTATCGTCATGACCTCGTTCGGGGGAGAAACGGAACATGCCCTGGCGCTGGCGGCAGGCGCCGACGATTTTCTCCATAAACCCTTTACCACCGCATCCATGGTCGAGGAGATGTTCCGGGTCTTTGCTACCTCCGGGCAGCGGCCGGCGGAGGAGCCTCCCCAGCCCCGGGGGAAAGGTTATGATTTTTCCGGGGTTCGCATCCTGCTGGTGGATGATAACGAGATCAACCGGCAGATAACCATTGAACTCCTGGGCGAGATGGGGGCGTCGATGGATGTGGCCTGCGATGGCTGCGAAGCCGTGGAAAGGATAACCACCGGGACCCGATCATACGATCTGGTGCTGATGGATATCCAGTTGCCGAAGATGGACGGCTACGAGGCAACCCGGCTGATCAGGGCTGACGGCAGGTTTTCAGCTCTCCCGATTATCGCCATGACCGCCCATGCGCTGGTGGAAGAGCATCAAAAGGCCTTTGACGCCGGAATGGACGATCTCATAACCAAACCGATTGATCTGCGGACCATGTTCAGGACCATAGACAGCCATCTCCCGCACTCGGCAACGGGCGGCGTGCCGACCCTCAAACATGACGCGAGGGGAGCGGGAGGAGCGATTGTCATCCCCGACATTCCCGGCGTGGATGTCGTCGATGCGCTCGCCAACATCGACGGCAACCAGGAGCTGTACCTCTGGATCATGAAGGCGTTTCTGGAGAATCAGGCAGGCACGGCCCTTGCCGTCGAACAGGCCATTGCGGATGGTGACTCCGTGCTCGCTCAACGGCTGGTCCATACGGCACGGGGCATTGCGGGCAATATCGGCGCCAAGGGGGTGGCCGAGGTCGCCCTCGAGTTGGAAACCGCCATCAGGAATAACGATCCGCCGGAAATGATCCGGGAAACGCTTCGGCATTTTGCCGGTCAGATGGCGCACCTGCGGGTAAACGTGGAGCGGGCGCTGGCACTGGTGGAAAGCGCCGGGATCGACGACATGGTTACGGGAGAGGACAGGACGCAGATCGACGGGGTACTGAACCGTTTGCTCTGCTACGTCAGGGAGAATGACGGCAAGGCCGGCCACTATCTGAATGAGAATCGAAGCAGGCTGGATGCGCTCCCACGGGAGGATGTGGAGCGACTCGGGGCATGCCTTTCCCGGTTCGACTATGATGCCGCACTGGTCGCTCTTGGCGCGCTTGCCGCAAAATCAGGCATTACTCTTTCACATCAGGACGAAGGGAACACCCATGAGCGATAACGCCCATACTATTCGGAGAACCGTGCTTGTCGTCGATGATACGTCGGACAATATAAGCCTTCTCAACGAGGCCTTGATGGACAGGTACACGGTCAAAGTGGCGAAAAGCGGCAAGAAGGCCATTGAGATTGCCCGGTCGATGCCGGTCGATATCATTCTTCTCGACGTGATGATGCCGCACATGGATGGTTTCGAAACCTGCCGCCGGTTGAAGGAAGACCCGCTGACCCGCAGAATTCCGGTTATTTTCGTCTCGGCGCGGGGCGAGGCGGAAGACGAGACCATGGGTTTCTCCTGCGGCGGCGTCGATTACATCACCAAGCCGATCAAGGCCTCCATTGTACAGGCGCGGGTGAAGACCCACCTGGCCCTGTACGATCAGAACATCACCCTGGATGAAAAGGTGCGGGAGCGCACCGCCGAATTGACCGAAACCCGCCTGGAGATCCTGAACCGTCTTGGCCGGGCAGCGGAGTATCGGGACAACGAAACCGGCATGCATGTCATCAGAATGAGCCGCTATGCCCGCATCATCGCCCTCGAATACGGCCTCCCGGAAGAGGAGGCGGAACTGCTGTTCAATGTGGCGCCCATGCATGATGTGGGCAAGATCGGCATACCGGACAAGGTCCTGCTCAAGCCGGGCAAGCTGGATGAAGAGGAATGGCGGATCATACGGACCCACTGCGAGATTGGCCGCAAGATCATCGGCAACCATAAGTCCCGCCTGCTTCAGTCCGCGGCCATGGTTGCCCACACCCATCATGAAAAATGGGACGGCAGCGGGTATCCGTCCGGGCTCAAGGGGACCGAGATCCCGTTGTTCAGCAGAATTGTTGCCCTTGTCGATGTCTTTGACGCCCTTACCAGCGAACGTCCCTACAAAAAGGCGTGGTCGGTGGAGGATGCGACGGCGGAAATCCGGGCGTGCAGCGGCCGGCATTTCGACCCGGATGTCGTGCGCGCCTTTCTGCGGCGCCTGCCGGAGATAACCCAGATCAAAGAGCAGTTTGCCGATGAGGTTTCCGTGGAGGACTGACCGGCGGCGCTTTCAAGGGTTGTCAGAATTTGTACGACAACCATGTCGTTATGTAATCCACATCCCTGCCCGGGCCGGTCTCCTTGATGAACTCCCCGGTGAAAAAATGGGCATAGATGCCGGTAACGGTGAGGTGACGGTCGAAGCTCCATTCCAACTGCCCCTGGGCCTGGCTTCCGATGTAGCGCGCATCGCTGTTCTTGCCGGAACGGAGCAGGGAGACCGCGCTGTTGTATATCCCGTCATGCACGCTTTCACGCCAGAAGAAATCCCAGTCCGCAGTGAACGATAGTTGTCGGGAAAGATGAAATTCGACCGTTGGGTTCAGGTCCATGAAGTTGGCCGGGCCGACCAGGTTGGCTTCGCTGAAATAGGCGCCCTTGGGGAAGAGTGGATTGAATGTCTGGAGGTCCGGATTGTTCGGGTCCTCGTCACCGCTGGCGATATTGGCTTTAAGGCTGAGTCGCGGCCTCAGCGGCAGGGAACCAAAGGTGTAGCCGGTGTCGGATGCGGCCGTCCATGCCCGGATTGTGCCGTTGCCATGGCTGCCCCACTGGTAGATGAACTCGAAATTGTAATCGATGGGTTTTGCGGTGCGCCATAACCTGGTCCCGACCGAATGGCGCGTCTCGCGGGCGGCTCCCTGATCAAAGGCAGCTCTGCCGCGATACAACCCGATGTAGTAGAGGTCGATATTCCCCCCGGCCAAAACCGGAAACGGCATCACCGAGTACACACCCCAGAGGGCTTTGGAATTGTCCGGCCCATCATCAAAGGCGTAGCGTTTCGTTTCGGCCGGTCTGGTCGCGAAACCGTCTATTTTGACGTTGCCCCCCTTGTACATAACCCTGAACCCATCGAAACTCTGGCGCACATTCGGCCCCTCCCGGACCGAAATGATGCGCTGGGTCCCGTAGGCCAGTTCCTGCCGCCCCGACCGCACCGTAACTGAAGCGCCACCCGACAGGTCGAGCTTCAGGTCGAGAAACGCCTGATGCACATCGAGCTCATCTTTATCGGACGGCCTTGGCCCGCCTGCGCGGCCATTTTCCAGACTGCTCTGGAACTGGGTGAAGATGCGGGCGTATTCACCCAGATGCAGGTCTCCGTGCAGAAAATAACGTTGGAGGAAATAACCGCTGTCCCGGGGGTCTTTTCCCCAGTTGGGATTGTTGAAGTATTCGTAGCGCTCCCGCGCTTCTCCGCCCAGGGAAAAATACAGGGAACCGCTGGAGTTGAGCGGCACATACTTGACCCGGTCCCAGAGGTCGGTGCGGTTGGCAGGGGTTTTCAGGTAACGGTAATCCTCATCGGCGCGGTTCAGGGCATACGGCGGGTACGTTCCCGAACGGTCCGCCATGTCGGCGCACCAGGTTACCGGGTGGCTGAGGAGTATCGCGAGGTGAGCCATAATGACCGCGTCACGGATGCGAGGACTCCTCATGGCATCTCCCCTGTCGGCGGATTCAGAAAGCAAAGCAGGTGCAGCCGATCCCCCAACTGCCGCGCTCCCCAAGCACGGTATGGGTGTGCTGATGGAGCGGGTTGCCGCACGAGCAGGCAGACGTCGCCGCCACGCCGGGTGCGGTTGCATGGACATGCCGGTATGCGCCGCCATACACCCCCGTGGGTGCCCAATCGGGGGAAACCGGCGGCAGGGGCGGTGCCAGGCTGCCGTACTCGTCGCTGCCATGAACGACCCGTCCCCCCATGATCGTCAGTACCGACTCGATCCCCTTTATCTCCTCTTCGGGGACCTTGAAGTAATCCGCCGAAAGTACGGAAAGATCGGCCAACTGCCCCGCCGTGATGCGGCCTTTGTGGCCGTCGTCGCCCGAGAACCAGGAACTGCCTTCCGTATAGAGCCGCAGGGCCGCTGTGCGGCTTAACCGGTTTTTCTCGTCGTACAGCGGCAGGCCGCCGATGGTTTTGCCGCTCACCAGCCAGTAGAGCGAGACCCAGGGGTTGTAACTGGATGCCCGGGTGGCATCGGTGCCGGCTCCGACCGGGATGCCCAAGTTCAGCATGCGGGAAATGGGCGGGGTTTGTTGGGCCGCCGCGGCGCCGTAACGCGCCACGAAGTATTCACCCTGGAAGGCCATGCGGTCTTGAATGGCGATGCCGCCTCCCAGCGCCTTCACCCGTTCCATGCTGCGGTCGGAGATCGTCTCGGCATGGTCGAAGAACCAACGGAGACCATCAAACGGGATGTCCAGGTTGATCTCCTCGAAAACGGTCAGGAAGCGGGCAATGGACTCGTCGTAGGTGGCGTGCAGACGGAACGGCCAGCGCTTCTCGACCAGCAGGCCGATCACCTTCTTCAACTCCGCCTCCATGACCGGCTGGAGGTCGGGCCGTGGTTCGAGAAAATCCTCGAAATCGGCTGCCGAGAAGGCCAGCATCTCTCCGGCGCCGTTCATCTTGTACACATCGTTGCCCTGTCCGGGAGAGACGATCTTCGCCCAGCCGGCAAAGTCGTCGTATTCCTCTTTCGGGCGTTGGGTGAAGAGGTTGTAGGCAATGCGCACGGTCAGTTGACCCCGCCCGAACAGATGGTCGACGACCCGGTAGTCGTCGGGGTAATTCTGAAAGCCGCCGCCAGCGTCGATGCAACTGGTGATCCCCAGCCGGTTCAGCTCACGCATGAAGTGGCGGGTGGAATTGACCTGATCGTCAAAAGCCAGCTTCGGCCCCTTGGCCAGGCTGGCATACAGGATCAAGGCATTGGGCTTCGCGATCAGCAAGCCGGTGGGATTGCCGGACTTGTCCCGCTGGATTGCAGCCCCCGGCGGGTCAGGGGTGTCCCTGGTGTAGCCCATCACCCGCAACCCGGCCCGGTTCACCATGGCCCGGTCGTAGAGATGCAGGACGAAAACAGGCGTATCGGAAGAGACGGCATTGATCTCGTCAAGGGTCGGCATCCGTTTTTCGGCAAACTGGAACTCGGACCAGCCGCCGACCACCCGCACCCATTGGGGAGCCGGTGTGCGCAACGCCTGCTCCCGGAGCATGCGCAGGGCAATCGCCAGTGACGGCACCCCCTCCCAGCGCAGTTCCATGTTGTAGTTCAGGCCGCCGCGGATGACATGGATGTGCGAGTCATTCAGGCCGGGGATGACGGTACGCCCCTTCAGGTCGATAACGGTGGTTTGC
>JAATGX010000214.1 GCA_015688915.1 Desulfuromonadales bacterium | reverse complement strand
GCAGTATTGAAGTGGAAACGCTCCTCCACATCCTCGGTCACCTTCTTGATGGTCTTGTGCACGTTGCGGCGCAGGGTGCGCTCTTCCGCGGTAAGGCTGGCCAGATCCACCACACCGGCGGGCCGGATCAGGCCGAGCCGCTCATGCACCAGCTTCCAGATCCGGTTCAGGAAACGGTACGAGCCGTCCACCCCCTGGTCGCTCCAGTCCAGATCCTTTTTCGGAGGAGCGGCGAACAGCGAGAAGAGGCGGGCCGTATCGGCGCCGTACTTGTCGATCAGGGCGTTCGGGTCAACCACGTTCCCCTTGGACTTGCTCATCTTTGCGCCGTCCTTGATGACCATCCCCTGGGTCAGCAGGTTGGTGAACGGTTCGTCGCAGGTGATGTAGCCCAGGTCGCGCAGCACCTTGGTGAAGAAACGGGCGTAGAGCAGGTGCAGCAGGGCGTGCTCGATGCCGCCGATGTACTGGTCCACGGACATCCAGTAATCCACCCGTTCCCGGTCCAGCGGCCCCTGTGTGAAGTCAGGGCAGCAATAGCGCAGGAAATACCAGGACGACTGCACAAAGGTGTCCATGGTGTCCGCCTCCCGCCGCGCCGGGTTGCCGCAGGTAGGACAGGTGCACTTGACGAAGGAGTCCAGCTTTGCCAGCGGGCTGCCGCCTTCGCCGGTAAATTCCACATCCATGGGAAGCTTGACCGGCAGGTCTTGTTCCGGCACCGGCACCACGCCGCAACTGTCGCAGTAGATGACCGGAATCGGGTTGCCCCAGTAGCGCTGCCGGGAGATGCCCCAGTCACGGAGACGGAAGTTGACCGTCTTTTTCCCGATACCTTCCTGGTTCAGAAAGTCGGCGATGGCCTCCTTGGCCGCGTCGGAGCGCAGGCCGTCGAAGCGCCCGGAATTGACCAGAATCCCGACCTCGGTAAAGGCGGCGGTCATGGCAACGGGGTCAAGCGTCTCCCCCTCGGGCTGGATAACGACCCGCAGCGGCAGATCGTATTTTCGGGCAAACTCGAAGTCGCGCTGGTCGTGAGTCGGCACCGCCATGACCGCCCCGTTGCCGTAATCCATCAGCACGAAATTAGCCAGGTAGATCGGCATGCGCGCCGAGGTTACGGGGTTCGTGCAGTACGAGCCGGTAAAGACCCCCTCCTTCTCGAAGTCCTCGGCGGTCCGCTTGATGCGGTCGGTCTTCTTGACCTTGTCGATAAAGGCGTCCACTTCGCCCTTTCTGTCGGGTGTCGTCAGTTTTTGCGCCAGGGGGTGTTCGGGAGCCAGGGACATGAAGGTGGCGCCGAAGACCGTATCCTGGCGGGTGGTGAATACCCGGATCCTATCGGAACCCTCTTCCAAGGGAAAGTCGATCTCGCAGCCATGGCTCTTGCCGATCCAGTTGCGCTGCATGGTGAGAACCCGCTCCGGCCAGCCGGGCAACGTGCCGGTCCACTCCAGGAGTTCCTCGGCATAGTCGGTGATGCGGAAGAACCACTGGTCCAGCTCCTTCTGGGTTACCCCGCTGTCGCAGCGCCAGCAATTGCCGGCCTCCACCTGCTCGTTGGCCAGCACGGTCTCGCATTTCGGGCACCAGTTGACGAACGAGGTCTTTTTATAGGCCAGCCCCTTGGCGTACATCTCCAGGAAAATTTTCTGTTCCCAACGGTAATACTCCACATCGCAGGTGGCCAGTTCGCGGCCCCAGTCGTAGGAGAGCCCCAGCTTCTTGAGTTGGCCCCGCATGTAGGCGATATTCTCGTGGGTCCATGTGGCCGGATGGCTCTTGTTCTGTATGGCGGCGTTTTCCGCCGGCATGCCGAAGGCGTCCCACCCCATGGGATGGAGCACGTTGAAGCCGCGCATCTTCTTGAATCTGCCGATCACGTCGCCGATGGAGTAGTTGCGCACATGGCCCATATGGATCTTGCCGGAGGGATAGGGGAACATCTCCAGCAGGTAGTATTTCCGTTTGCCCTTGTCTTCGGTCACGGCAAAGGATTTGCCATCTTCCCACTGCCGTTGCCATTTCTGCTCGATGTCTTTGGGGGTGTATTTCTGCTCCACTGATCCTTCCTTTCCAATGCTCAATAAACGTCAATTTTGACACTATTCCATGCCGACACTGAAGAATCTTCCGGGATTCCTCCGTGTCTCTGTGTCTCCGCGGCAGATTTTAATGTTGGCTGGTTTCACAGCTTCGCCGGCCTAGACGAACTCGCCCTTGACCAGTATCTCGCGGGCGACCTCGTGCAATGGTACGGCTTGATCCACAACCCCGGTCGCCAGCGCCTCCCGGGGCATGCCGTAGACCACCGCGGTCTCCTCCGACTCGGAGATCACATGGCCGCCCTGCTCCTTGACCGCCCGTATCCCCTTGCTGCCGTCGTTTCCCATGCCGGTGAGAATGACCGCCACCATGCGGCTGCGATAGATGGACGCGCAGGATTCGAGCATGACGTCCACGGACGGCACATACCGGTCCGTGGCCGACGGCGGCACGATCCTGGCCGTCACCCTGCCCCCATGGATCTCGAAGACCATGTTCTTGCCACCCGGCGCGATCAGGATAGTGCCCGGGAACACCACATCGCCATCCTCGGCCTCTTTTACGTCAAACTGCGAGGCGCGGTCCAGGCGTTCGGCAAAGGCGCGGGTAAAGCCGGCCGGCATATGCTGGGCAACCACGACGGCAAAAGGATACTGCCGTCCGAATGAGGAAAAGATGCTTTGCAGGGCCGGGGGCCCGCCGGTGGATGAACCGATGGCGACGATGTCGATGGGATTCCGGTTTGCTCCGGCAATCCGGGCCGGTTGCGGCACGCCGGACCGGTCCGCCCGCTCATGGTACGGTTGCGGCTGCCGGCGGACGCTGCCCGGCTTGAGCCCCACCACCTGAAGCACCTTCCGGCGCAGGTCGTCCCGGATCAGGAGCAGATCCTTCGAAGCGCTGCTGGATGGCTTGGCAACGAAATCGATGGCCCCCAGTTCCAGGGCCTTGAAGACCTTGTCGGCCCCGCTCAGGGCACTGATGACGATTACCGGCATGGAAAAACGGGTGGTCAGGATGCGCAGCAGGGTGAAACCGTCCATCTTGGGCATTTCCAGGTCCAGGGTGACCAGGTCCGGCTTGAGGGCGATCACCTTTTGGATGCCTTCCTCGCCATTGACGGCATACCCCACCACCTCGATATCCTGAATCCCTTCCAGCAGTTTCGTGATGGTGCGCCGGCTGAAGGCCGAATCGTCCACCACGACCACCGTGACCTTTTTCATGGCTGCCCTCCCGGAGTGCGCCGTTCGGGCTTTTGGTAAATCATATCGTTCTTGAAATGGCGCAGGGTGAACAGGGTGGTAATGTTCATCAGCGATTCGGAATGCCCCAGAAGCAGAAACCCGCCGTCGTACAGGGTCTTGTGGAATGCCTCAACCACCTGTTTTTTGGCCGCGGCATCGAAATAGATGATGACATTGCGGCAGAAGATCAGGTCCATCCTGCCGAGCATGACCATGCGATGCGAATCGAAGAGGTTGAGGTGGCTGATGGTGACCAGCTCCCGGACCTCGTCGTTGATCCTGAAATCGCCGTCCTGTTCCTGGAAGAAACGTTTGATGTAATACTCGTCCGTGGCCCGGAAGGAGGATTTGCCGTACACGCCGCGCCGTGCGTGCAGCAGGACCCGCTGGCTGATATCCGTGCCGATGATCTCGATCTTCCACCCCTGCAACTCCTTCATTTCCAGGAGCAGCATGGCAATGGTGAACGGCTCTTCCCCGGTGGAACAGCCGGCGCTCCAGATACGCAACGTGCGGTCGTTGCGCCCTGATTTTTCCTTCATGAGTTCGGGAAGGATCTCGTCGGTAAACGCCGTGAGCTGGAATGATTCGCGAAAAAAGTAGGTTTCATTGGTCGTGAGGATATCCATGATATCCATCAGTTCCTGGTCTTTCTTGCGATTGTACTTCAGAAACTGATAATAGTCCCGGAAAGAGGCGAGGTTCAGGGCCGTCAAGCGCCGGGCCAGACGCTTTTCCAGCAGGTATTTCGATTCATCGTCGAAATAGATGCCGCAATGACTGTAGATGGTGTCGCGGAAGAGCCGGAACTCCTCGTCGGACATGAACTGTTCGAGGCCGAGGGGAAACGTCATGCAATCCCTTCCAGCAGACCCTGGATATATGTTTTGACCTGGTCATTCCGCTCGCGCAGCACGGCCCGCGAAAGCAACTGGCGCGCCAGGCCCGCGGGAAGCCCGGCAATGACCCGGGCCCAACCGGAACGCGCCTCTGCGTTGGCGTGTCCCATGAGCCGCTCCGCGTGAGTCGTGACCCACTCCCCCCCCTGGCGGGCCAGAATGGAGAGGGCCAGCGTTACGATCTCCTTGTCCCGGCTTTCCAGCGCCGCTTCCACCAGTTCCATCGCCTCGCGGTTCCCGATGCCTTCCAGCAGTTCCAGGCACGTGATCATCAGCAGCCCGTCGGCATCTGCAACCACGGACCGGATGGCCGGGAACGCCTCGGACTTGTCGATATGGGCGATGCTCCTGAGCACGGCGCACCGCACCCAGGTGTCTTCGTCGTTAAGGGCGTATTTCAGGTGATCGACAGCCTCGTTACCCCCCACCTCTCCCAACGCCTCCACGGCGGCGATACGTACCTCCGGGTCCTCATCGACCAACGCGATCAACAGGATGCCGGCGGCCGCGGCAAAGCGCAGCTTGCCGATGGAGGCAACCGCGGCCTGGCGGACACCGGGGTCCGCGTCTTTGACCAGCAAGGTCAAGGGTTCTCCATCGCCCAGGGCGGCATGGAGAATAACGGCGTCCCGCCGCTGCTCCGGTTGGTCCGCTTCCCCCAGCCGGATGGCCACCGCCTGAATAGCGGGGCGATCAATAAGCGCCAGCGCCTGGAAACAGGCAATCACCGCTTTCCTGACCTCCATGTCCGTATCGTCCAGCAGTGAGGCGATGTCCGGGATGGAATCCGTAAGACCCAGCCTGCCGACGGCTGCAACCCCTGCCTTGCGGACCAGCGACGAGGGATCGTGCAACGCCTCGCGGACCATGTCACCGCCCGGCCGATGGGCCAACTCGCCCACAACCGTGCAGATGGCGCACCGGGCCGTTTCCGGGGCCTGGGGATACAGCGCTATCAGGGCGTTCATGGCCCGGGACCCCAGGCGTTTGAGCGATGCGAGGGCACTGCCGGAAAGCCGCTCACTGTCAAATGCGGCCAACAGCGTCTCGGCGCCGCGCATGTCGCCGATGATTCCGAGCAGGACCGTTACCGCCTCGGCCAGAGCGGTTTCCTGCGGATCAAAGAGCTCGATGAGCATGGGCACCACGTCATCGGCCGGCATCCCCCGCAGCGACTCTTCCAGGTCCTTGCGGGCCGTGGCGCTGGACCGGGAAAAGATGCGGTACCAGGCGTTGACCGCCGCGCCGCGGCTGCTCCTCTGGCGGGACAGGAAACCCTGCAGCACCATGGGGACAACCGATTCATCGCCGATGCTCCCCAGGCAGTCATAGACCACCTTGCGCAGGATATCCTGCTCAGCCAGGCGGATGATCTCATCGGGTACCGGCACATGGGAGCTCAATTTCCCCAGGGCGGCTAGGGCGCTGAAACGGAACAGCACCGAGTCATTGTTCACTACCGCGCGGATGAGGTCGGGCACGGTGGTGGTGCCTCCGATGTTGCCGAGGTGCTCGGCGGCCGCGGCAGCCACGTTGACATCCGGGTCATGCAGGGCCGAAAGCAGCGCCGGCGCGAATTCCGGGCTGGCGATAAGTCCCATCGCGTCGATGACGAACTTGCGCACATCCTCGTCCCTGTCGCCCGTCAGGCGGTTCAAGGGGGCCGCGGCCCGCGTTCCCAGCTTGGCGACCGCCTCGGCGGCGGAGTTGCGCAGCCCCGCGTTGTCCTGGTTGCGCAGGAGTTCCAGGAGCGCCTCGATGGCACCCTCGTCGGGGTCGGCGGCCACAAAGACATCGACGGCCTCCTTGCGCACCCTCCAGCTTCCATCACCCATGGCGGAAAAAAGCGGTTCCCGCGTTTCCTGCAAAGGTCGCCCCCTCAGGCTCTGGAGCGCACTCCGGCGCGTCTCTTCATCCTGGGATTGCAGGGCGTTCCGTATATCCGACAAACTCGTGTTCACCAGGTTGTTCTCCATGGTTGTAAAATTTCAAGAAAGTCTTGCAGTTGCACTCCCCCATCACGCAATGCGGGCTATTTCCCGGTAATCGGCCGGCCCGAGCAGGGCATCGATGTCAAGCAGCATGAAGACGCGGTCCGCGGACAGACAGACACCCAGCAGATATTCGGCGCCAACCCCCCCGGCAATATCGGGCGGTGGTTTGATCTCCCTGGCCGGCACCGTGATGACCTCCATCACATCGTCCACCGCCAGGGCCACCATCTGTCGCACGAGGGAGACGATCAACAGCTTGCCGCTCTTTCCACCCGCCAGGGGCGGCATGCCGAACCGTTTGCGCAGATCCATGACCGGGATGACGGCGCCACGGAGATTGATGACCCCTTCCAGGTGTTGCGAAGCACGGGGGAGGCTGAACAGCTTCTGCGGCAGGACGATCTCCCTGATCCGCATGATGTCCACGGCAAAGATGTTGTCCCCCAAGTTGAAGCAGGTCAGTTGTAGTTCCGTCAGTTCCCTGTTCATGGCCTGTCAGATGCTCCTCATAGACGGTTCCGGCACGGTTCAAAAGAGATTGATATCGGCTATCGTGTCCAGGTTCAGCAGGATGATCATCCGGCCATCGCTCCGCCCGATACCTGCGACAAAATCACGGTTGATCGACTCCAGCACGGCCGGGGCCGGCTCGACGCCGTTCTTGGCGATGCGGACCACCTGCGTGACCTCATCCACCAGCAGACCGGAAAAGGCTTCCCCATGCTTCACCACGACCACCCGTTCCCTGCCGGTGGCTGCCCCGCGCCTGAGACCCAGCCGGTCGGGCATGTCCAGGATCGGGATGATCACGCCGCGCAACGAGATAACCCCGGAGACAAAAAACGGGGAGCGGGGCACCTCGGTCACCTCGCGCGGCTTGATGATCTCCTTGATCTGCATGATGTTGATGCCATAGAGTTCGTCGGAGACGCGGAAACAGAGAAATTCCTCGAAATCGTCGTCCTCCGCGGCGTCCTGCTCCACGGACACCAGGTCCTGATCGTCGCTGCAACCGGCCGCCGCCCTTCCGGCCAGGATGGCCTCGATCGGGTCGATCGGCCCGGTGCGGCGGGGAAACGGGCGCGGTTCAGGGGGCAGAGCGATTGTCGTATCGGGGTTGGCCGGGAAAACAGCGGTGGAGAAGGCGGCATCCGCTGTCTCGGGTCGCAACGACGCCTCCTGTTCCGTCAACAACGCGGCGCCGGTCGCCAGGCCCCGTTGCCGGGGCGCTTCGGCCACGGTTGCTTCAGGTCGTCCATTGCGCGCCTTTTGTCTGATTTTCGCCAGATCCATGGTTTCCGCCTACATCATGAGTTCATCTTTGATTTCATCGATTATGGCCGAGTCGATCAGTGCCGCATCGCTTCCATAGGCCACCAGCAGGGCGTTGGTGGCCAGGGAGTTGATCCTGCGCGGAACCCCGCCGGTCAGCTCGAAGATCTTCTGAACCGCATCGGGCGTGAACAGACCCGGCGTCCCGCCCACAACCTCGAGCCGGAAGTCCAGGTACTCCATGGTTTCGTCCAACGAGAGCGGCTGCAGATGGTAGTTGAGCGCAATCCGCTGGCGCAGCGGCTCGAAACGGGGAGAGGCGAGCATGGCGCGCAGTTCCGGTTGCCCCATGATGACCACGGCAAGCAGGTTACGGTCGTCCAGTTGGAAATTGGTCAGGAGCCGGATCTCGTCGAACACCTCGACATCGGTGATCATCTGGGCCTCGTCCACCACGATCACCGGGCAGACCCCCTTCTGGTAGCTCTCGTAGACCACGGTGTTGATCTGCTTCAGCAGGGCATCCTTGGAGGGCGCGGGATGCTCAATCTCCAGCAGCGCGGCGGTTGTCCGCAGGAATTCCATGGCATTCAGCCGGGGGTTGACGATGAAGCAAAACCGGTACCCGTCTCCGAGACGATCCATCAGGGCCCGCGAAAGGGTGGTCTTGCCGCAGCCGATCTCGCCGGTCAAGACGGCTATCTCCCGTTCCTCCACCACGAACTCCAGCCGCGCCAGCGCCTCCTCGTGCCCACTGCTCAAAAAGAGGAAGCGGGGATCGGGGGTCTTGCTGAACGGCTTTTCCGTGAATCCGAAATAGGTCTTGTACATGGCCTCAGTTCCCGCTTCTCATGGCTTCGTTGACCATGCCGCCCACGTCCAGCACTAGGATCGTGCGCTGGTCCCCCAGGTCGGCCGCTCCGGAAATCCCCATGAAAAAACGTTTGAAGGACTCGCCCAGAGACTTTATGACGATATCCTGCTGCCCCAGCAGGTCATCCACCACGATCCCCAGCCGTTTTTCGGCAACCCCCACGACCACCACGTAGAACTCGCCCTGGCGCGTTTCCTTCCGCTCGATGCCGAACAAGGCGTCGAGGCTGAGAAGCGGCAGGGTGGTCTCCCGCAACTGGATGACCTCCTTGCGTTCCACGGTCTTGATGTCCTTGCGGGTCAGCAGCAACGACTCCAGCACCGAGGAGATGGGAATGGCGTAGGTCCTGCCGCTGCTGGAGATGATCAACGCCTTGATGATGGCCAGGGTAATGGGCAGGGTGATGATGAAACGGGTCCCCTCCCCTTTCACGGTCTCGATATCGACCATGCCGGAGATGGCGGCGATGTTGTTCCTGACCACATCCATGCCCACGCCCCGCCCCGACACCTCGTTGACCTGGTCGTTGGTGGAAAAACCGGGCAGGAAGATGTAATCGAGCGCCTCCTTGTCGGATACGTTGCCGATATCCTGCACAAAGCCTTTTTGCAGCGCCTTGGACTTGACCCGCTCCACATCGATACCGCCGCCGTCGTCCTCCACCTCGATGACGACATGGTTTCCCTTCTGATACGACGATATCGTAATGGTCCCCTTCTCCTCCTTGCCCAGGGCCTGGCGGACATCCGGGGTCTCGATGCCATGATCGATGGCGTTCCTGATGATATGCATCATCGGGTCCGAGATATCCTCGACGATCAATTTGTCCAGCTCCGTGTCCGCCCCGTGGAACTTCAGCTCCACCTTCTTCCCCTGTTCGCGGGAGATCTTGCGGACGATACGGGACATCTTCTCGTAGAGTTGCCCCACCGGGATCATGCGGATCTCCATGACCCCCTTCTGCAGATCGGTCAGCTTGCGCTCAAGCACCTTGGTGGCCTTGCCCAGTTCAATGGCCATGCGGGAGAAGCCTTCCGTGCGCATGCGGGCGGCAACGCCGGAAATGGCCGAGTGGGCCAGCACCAGTTCACCGACGATATTCATCAATTCGTCCAGCTTGCCGATATCGACGCGCACCGTCCGGCTCATGCTCTTGGCGGATTGGGCGTCATCTCCCGTTGCCTGGGGCTGACCCGGCATGACCGGTGCGCCGTCGTCATGGGCCGGGGCCGTGACGGGAAGAGCGGTTTGTTGCGGGGACTGGGGCGATACGGGAGCAACCGGAAGGCCCGGCTGGTTCGGAGTGTCGGCCGAAGGTGGCGGAGATGCCGTGCCCAGCCGGGTTATGGTGACGGCATCCCGCTCGACCATCTGGGCCAGGTCCGCTGACTGGCGGGTGGAACCGAAGAGGATATCAAAATCGATGTGGGTTTCCATGTTGCTCCCCACGCTGGGGAGCACGCTGATGACCTCGCCGCACGTCTTGAGCAGATCGGTTATGTGGGCAAGCTCCTGGTCAAAGGTCGACAGGTCGAACGAGGTATGGATGATGTAGATGCCTCGCCCCTTGGAGAGGTTGTCCAGGAGGCGGTGTTCCTCGTATTCGGTCAACGAATCCTGCATCCGTTCCGGCAGGCCGAGGTGCGAGAGTGGCGAGTCGCCGTCCGGTTCCCCGGGAGAGGTCAGGCAGGCATTGATCCTGGCGACGCAGGCAGCTATCTCGCTGGAATGGCTGGCAGTGGAGCCCTCGGCAACGGAGCGCACGATGGAGGTCAGGAGCTCATGCGCCTGGGAGAGCACCACGATCAGGGCCTGGTCGAAATGCACCTTGCCCAGGCGCAGGCAGTCCAGCAGATTCTCCATGTTGTGGGACACCTCGGCGATCTCGCTGAAGCCGAACATCCCGGCCAGTCCCTTCAGGGAGTGGGCCCCCCTGAAGATGGAATTCAGCAGGTCCGGGTTCAGATCGCCGCTGTCGGCCATGTCGGCAAGGTCCGCCAACTCGGAACCGAGTTGATCCGTAATCTCCTCGGCCTCCATGAGGAAATCCCTGACCGCCTTACCCGCTGATGAGCTGGAATCATTCATAGCCGAATACTCGCCACGCTCTCCCGGTCAAGCCCGGTTCAGATATTTCTGCAGCAGGAGCTGGAGCGCGGCCGGGTCAAAGGGTTTGATCACGTAGTCGTTGGCGCCGAGCTGCGTACCTCTCTCGATGTCTTTCTGACTTCCCTCGGTGGATATGATGATGATGGGAATGTCCCGGTAGTTCGGGCTGTCGCGCATGTAGCTGATGAGTTCGAGCCCGTTGATATCGGGCATGTTGATATCCGTGAGCACCAGTTCAACCTTTTCCCGCGGCAACAGCCGCATGGCCTCGAAGCCGCTGGAGGCTTCAACGACGCGGCAATCATCGAGAGATTCGAGCGTTGAGATCAGCATGGCCCTCATAGCCCTGGAGTCATCAACAATCAGTATTGTTTTGGTGCTCACCGGTGGCTCCTTATGAACATTGTTGCTCAAGATGTCTTTCCTGAATCGGCAGGATCTCGTCCCGACCGGAATCCTGCACAGAGGCTTCATGCGGCAATGCCTCGTTCCAAGCGTGGCCGGGTACGAAAAACGCCTGGATAATACCCCATCATTGTCGCCAAAGTAAAGCCTTTATGCCGTTTTGCGGGGCCGCCCCGGGGCCGCGTTTTCCTTGTCCCTCCCCCTGAACATGAGTCTGAGAGGTGTGCCGTCGAAACCGAAGGCCTCGCGGAAACGGTTGCTCAGGTAGCGCTCGTAGGAGAAATGGATGCTGTCCGGCTGGTTGGTGAAGATGACAAAGGCTGGCGGCCGGGTGGCGACCTGGGTGGCGAAGTAGAACTTGACCCGCCTGCCGTGGGCCAGCGGCGCATGATGGGTCTCGACGGCGTCGGAAAAGACATGGTTGAGTTCCGAGGTGGTCACGCGGCGGGAGTACTGCTCCATGACCTCGTCCACGGTGGTCACGATCTTGCCGACACGCTGGCCGCTCCTGGCGGAGACGAACACGATGGGGGCGTAGGCCAGGTACTTGAAGCCCATCCTGACCTTGTCCACGTAGATGCCCATGGTGGCGTTGCCCTTTTCGATGACGTCCCACTTGTTGACCACGAAGACGCACCCCTTGCCGGCCTCGTGCACATACCCGGCGATTCGCTCATCCTGCTCGGTCACCCCGTCCTCGGCGCTGAGCACCACCAGGACCACGTCGGCCCGTTCGATGCTGCGCAGGGCGTCCACCACGCTGTATTTCTCCAGCTTCTCGGTGGTCTTTCCCTTGCGGCGGATGCCGGCCGTATCGATGAGCAGATAGGGTTTCCTGTTGCAGGTGAAGAGCGTATCCACGGAATCGCGGGTGGTGCCGGCCAGGGGGTTGGCCACGACCCGCTCGAACCCGAGCAGGTGGTTGACCAGGGACGACTTGCCCACGTTGGGGCGGCCGACCACGGCGATCTTGGTGATCTCCTCCCGGGGTTCATGGGGTTCGGCGTCGGGGAAGACGTCCAGCAAGTCCTGCACCAGGTCGTTGACGCCGCGATTGTGTTCGGCCGAGATGGTATGGAGTTCCCCTACGCCCAGGGAATAGAACTCGGCCGACTCGTTCTCCAGCTTGTCGCCGTCCACCTTGTTGACCACGTAGAAGACCGGCTTTTTGACGCGGCGCAGCATGTTCGCCACATCCACGTCGGCCGGGGTCAGACCGGTACGGGCATCCATCATGAAGATGATCACGTCCGCCTCGTCCATGGCGAGCTTGGACTGTTCACGCATTTGCTGCAACAGCCGGTCCTCGGTCACCGGCTCGAACCCGCCCGTATCAATCAGGATGAACGGCTTGTCAAAGCGGTTGATGGCGGCGTAGTTGCGGTCCCGGGTCACGCCGGGGGTGTCGTCCACCATGGCGCGGCGATGGCCCAGCAGGCGGTTGAACAGGGTGGATTTGCCCACATTGGGGCGGCCGACGATGGCTACGAGTGGTTTCATAAGGTTTCCTGGCTGTCAGAACAGTTTGTTTAAGGCCAGCCCGACCAGTTCGTGGTGCCGGCGGCGGTCAGGGCTTCGATAATCCGCAATTCCTTCATAAGTTAATTTGCTAAAATACATTGAAAACGCATATACGGCAATTAAAAGGTTGTTTTTCCCAAAATGCAAAAATCCACTTTTGGCGGGTTCTCAGTACGCGACCTATTCCCGCGGGTGAGTGATATCGGCCTCCGCACTTCTCGCATGCTCTCCTCCGGGTACGTCGCGTCATTGCGCGCATGCATGAAATATAACTACATTCAATACAATTTAATATAATATGATATGATTTGATACAAAAAGCAGCAAATAGCTACAGCAACCATCTCATCAACAATAAGATACCGTTAGCAACAAATAAACTCAATTTGACTCCAGATGACACATGTTGTATACCAATAAAACATCAGACACATGATGCATCATGATACAAAGTGCCACATATGGAGATACCGAATGCCAAACGCAAAGATAACCGGAGCCAGCATTGACGACGCCCCACTCTTTGCCGGGCTTGATGATTTTATCCTGCTCCAGGCCGGAAAAAAGAAGGCAGAGCGACCAAAGGCGGTTCCACCAAAGGAAAAGGCGGCGACACCGCGGACAGGCCGCGCAACAGCCAGCGAGACCATCCCCCAAAAGCGACCAAAGATACCCAAGACGCCCCAGCCCGCCGACTCGAACGCCCTCTTGCTGTCCGTGGCCGAGATGTGCGCCTTGCTCAGGATATCCAGGGCCACCCTGATCAGGATGGACAAGTCCGGCAAACTCCCCGGACGGATCAAGCTGGGCGGCTCGGTGCGGTTCCACCGCGAAACAGTGGAAGCCTGGCTGAAGAACCTGATCACCGCCCCTGCCCCGTAATCGACACCAAAAAAGCCGCCCAACCGGCATTCCATGCGGCTGGGCGGCTTTTTTGACCGTCCGGTTATTCCATTTCCCATCCCTGCTTTTATTCGTACCCGAACTCCCGCAATTTCGACGTCCGCTCGCTCCAGTTGTCCACCACCTTGACGAACAGTTCCAGGAATACCTTGGTCCCCAGCAGGCGTTCGATGTCGTGGCGGGCCTGGGTGCCAATGCGCTTGAGCATCTCACCCCGTTTGCCGATGACGATCCCCTTCTGGGTTTCCCGCTCCAGGATGATGGCCGCGGAGATGCTGATCAGGCCATCCTCCCGCTCGGTAAAGGCCTCGACCTCCACCGCCGTGGAGTAGGGAATCTCCTTCTGGGTCAGGCGGAACACCTTCTCGCGGATCATCTCACCGCAGATGAACCTCTCGGGCATGTCGGTCAGAATGTCCTCGGGGAACAGGGCCGGACCCTCGGGGATATAGGCCGTAATCGCCGTGACCAGCCGCTCCACGCCGTTTCCCGTACCCGCCGAGATGGGGACAACCTCCCGAAACGGATGAAGGCGGGCATAGCAGGAGATTTTCTCTAACACCCACACCATGTCCTTGATCAGACCGATCTTG
>JAATGX010000233.1 GCA_015688915.1 Desulfuromonadales bacterium | reverse complement strand
GGCAGAGGCTGTCGGAAAAATCGGGCGCGGACGAGGCGCAAAGCATGGACCGGATGCGCGGATCATTGTCCTTGTCGGCAGACACCACGGTGGCCATGACCTGGGTATCGTTCAGGAAGCTCTCCGGGAAGAGCGGGCGGATCGGCCGGTCGATCAAACGGCAGGTCAAGGTCTCGTTATCGGACGGACGCGCCTCGCGCTTGAAAAAACCGCCCGGAATCTTGCCGCCGGCATAGGCCTTCTCGGTGTAATTGACGGTCAGGGGGAAGAAATCCTGCCCTTCCTTGGCCTCCTTGGTGGCCACGGCGGTGACCAGCACCATGGTGTCGCCGCTCTTCACCATCACGGCGCCGTTGGCCTGCTTGGCCATTTTGCCGGTGGAAATGGTTACTGTCTTGCCGCCAAATTCAACCTCTACAACGTGTTCCATGATTGTTCTCCTGTCTATGGTTGCGTTGGGGCCGTCGCTACAATCTCTCAGAAATCAGGAGGATCAGAATCTGCCACAGAGGCACCGAGGTTGCACAGAGTTCTTCGAGCAGAACAAACGGCAATGGATTGTCAATCCACTCAAAGCACACTACGTCATGGTACTTCGTAGTCCTGCTCTGTGTCTCTGTGTCTCCGTGGCAGGTTGAAGATCCTGTCTTATTCCAGAGAGACTCTACCCACGTCCCCAACAAAAAATAAAAGGGCCGAAAAGCCCTCTTTCAAAAAACGAGCATACGAAAAAACGGAAGGGCAATATACCCGCAGCAAACAGGTATATTGCCCTCCATTACCTGCGTATGCCGAGTCGCTCGATGACCTTCTTGTACCTGTCCAGCTCTTTGCCTTTGAGGTAGTCCAGAAGGCGCCTCCTCTGGCCGACGAGCTTCAGAAGCCCTCTCCGGCTGTGGTGGTCCTTTTTGTGAATCTTGAAGTGCTCGGTGAGATAGGTGATCCGCTCGGTGAGAATTGCGATCTGCACCTCAGGAGAACCTGTGTCGCTGTCATGGGATTTGAATGCATTGATTATTTCCTGTTTCTTTTCGGTTGCCAGCACTGCCAACACCTCCTTTTGTGTACGTGTCGTGATTACACGTTTTCTACCGTATCTGTGAGCTAAATTTTATATCACACGGTTTTTACCTTGTAAAGGAATAAACTTATACAAAAACCCGCTTTACGACGATGCGGGGGGGGCCACCGGCGACCGGCACGAGCTGGCCGACCGCAGCCAGGCGACCATCGTGCGAAAGCCGCACCAGCACCGGCTGTTCACAGGCTATCGGCCGGGCCAGGCCGGTCTCCCCCCACTCGGGAGACCGGCCGTGATTGATCTTGCTCAGACCGCCATCGGACAGGGGTATGTCGGCCAGGTGACCGAGCGCGGCCAGGGGCGATACGCAGCGGCTCTCCAGGGACGCATCGTCCCTGGCGGCCTCCAGGACTTCCAAGGTTATGGCCATGGAGATGTCGAACGGCCCGCTGGCGGTCCTGCGCAACTCCTGCAGCGTGGCGCCGCAGCCGAGTGCACTGCCCATGTCGTCCGCCAGGGAACGGATGTAGGTGCCCCGCGAGCAGACAACCCGCAGCCCGACCAACGGTGGGGCAAACGAGAGGATCTCCAGTGATGTGATCTCCACCTGGCGAGGCGTCCGTTCCACCTCCACCCCCTGGCGGGCCAGCTTGTAAAGCGGCTGGCCATCGCGCTTGATGGCGGAGAACATGGGCGGCACCTGGTTGATGTGCCCGGTGAAGCGCGCCAGAACAGTTTCAAGCCCGGTCCTGTCAATCCCGCGCCAATCCGCCTCCCGCACGACCGTGCCGGTCATGTCGAGAGTGTCGGTCGCCACCCCGAGCCGCATCAGCGCGTCGTAACGCTTGATGCCTTCGTCCAGGAACGGGATGGCCTTGGTTCCCTCGTTCACCGCCACGGGCAGGACCCCGGTGGCAAAGGGGTCGAGGGTGCCGGTATGGCCGACCCTGCGGGTGCCGAGGATCCGGCGCACCCGGCTGACCACATCATGGGAGGTGATGCCGGCCGGTTTGTCGATCACGAAAAAACCATTCATAGGTGGTTGCATTCACGGGTGTTCGTGGCGGAAAAAGGGGAAAGACGGCAATGGACCTGATTGCATGCGGTGTCGATCAAAAGGCGGATTCCACTAATGCGTAGACTTTGGACTTGACCTCGTCAAGGGTGCCGTCCACCGTGCATCCGGCGGCGTTGTGATGGCCGCCGCCACCGAGGCCGGCGGCAAACGCGGCCACATTGACCTTGCCCTTGGAGCGGAAGCCGACCTTGTACCTGCGTTCATCCAGTTGGCGAAAGAAGATGGCCACCTCCACCCCGCGGATGGAGCGGGGATAGTTGACGAAACCGTCCGTCAGCTCGGCATCGCCCCCGGAGTGGGCGTACATGTCGAGCGTCACGGTCACCGAGGCGGCCTGCCCCTCCTTGATCACTTCCAGGGTGGGCAGACAGCGGGCCAGCAGTTCCAGACGCCGGCGCGGCTGGTTTTCATAGAGTTGTTCGGCCACGTCCCAGGCGTTCACGCCGCACTCGATCATCTCACCGGCAATGGCAAAGGCTTCCCGGTTGGCATTGGAGTAGCGGAACGAACCGGTGTCGGTGATGATGGCCACGTACAGGCAGAGGGCGGTTTCACCATCGAAACGATACCCGAAGGCGCTGGCGACGCGATGCACCAGCACGCCGGTGGCGGCCGCAGCGGGGTCGATCAGGTTGTGGACGCCGAACGGCTCGCAGGACAGGTGGTGATCGAGGTTGACGAATGTTCCGATGCACTTGAAAGAGCACAGCTCCTCCCCCGCCCGGCGGAACTCGCCGATGTCCAGGACAAAGGCCACATCGAAATCCCGGTCCGGGATATGGGCCTGGACCGTGTCGGAGCCCGGCAGAAAGGCGTACAATTCAGGAACGGGGTCGCGCAGGTGGACGCAGACGTCCTTGCCGATCTTCCGCAGAAAGGAGGCCAGTCCCAGGGCGGAACCGACCGCGTCGCCGTCCGGCCCCTCGTGGGAGGTCACCAGGAAGGACTCATGGCGGCGTATTGCGTCAGCTATGTTCTGAATCGTCTCCGTCATGCCCTGCGTCAATCTCCTTGAGGATAGAATCAATCCGGTTTCCATACTCCTGCGAATGATCGTATTTGAAGATGAGTTCCGGCATATGGCGAATGGTGAGAACCCGGCCCAGCTCCTTGCGTATGAACCCCTTGGCGCTGTTCAGGCCGATTTCGCTATTCTTTTTGGCGGCCTCGTCACCGATGACCGTGAAATAGATCCGGGCCAGGCTCAGGTCGTCGGTCACCTCCACGGCGATGATGGTCACGAACCCGATGCGCGGGTCGTTGAGCCCCCTGGCCAGGATGGATGATATGGTTTCATGGATGGTCTCGGCGACCTTTTCGGAACGTTTGCTCATTGGAACCTCTGGGATTGGTGACCGGGGATCGGGGACCGGAAAAAACGCTTTTACCAATCCCCGGTCCCCAGTCCCTGATCCCTATAACTTCGTGGCGATCTTCTCGATCTCGAAGGCCTCGATGATGTCGCCGATCTTGAGGTCGTTGTAGTTTTCCAGGCCGATGCCGCACTCGTAGCCGCTGGCCACTTCCTTCTGGTCGTCCTTGAAGCGGCGCAGGGATGACATTTTCCCCTCGTAGACCACCACGTTGTCCCGCAGCAACCGTACCTGGGCGTTGCGCAGCATCTTGCCGTCCAGGACGTAACAACCGGCCACGTTGCCGATCTTGGGCACCGAGAATACCTCGCGGATCTCGGAACGACCCAGGTATTTTTCCTTGAGGGTCGGCGCCAGCAAGCCTTCCATGGCCTTTCTCACATCCTCGACCGCATCGTAGATGATGCTGTAGAGGCGGATATCGACCCCTTCCTTCTCCGCCAGCCCCTGGGCCTTGACCTCGGGCCTGACGCTGAAGCCGATGATGATGGCGTTGGATGCCGCAGCCAGGTTGACGTCGGTTTCGGTGATGGCGCCAACCCCCGAATGGATGACATTGAGCCGCACCGCATCCGTGGAGAGCTTGCGCAGCGTCTCGCCCACCGCCTCGACCGAGCCTTGCACGTCGCCCTTGACGATGACGTTGAGATCCTTGACCTCGCCGCTCTGGATCTTCTTGTACAGGTCTTCCAGGGAGAGCTTGGTGTGCTTGGCCAGTTCGACCTCGCGCTGTTTGATCTGGCGCAGGGTGGCGATCTCCTTGGCCTGCTTCTCGTCCTTCATGGCAACAAAGACATCCCCGGCATCGGGCACCCCGGAGAGGCCGATCAACTCCACCGGCATGGAAGGACCGGCTTCCAGGACCTTGTCGCCCCGGTCGTTCTGCATGGCCCTGACACGTCCCGAATGGATGCCGACCACGCAATAGTCGCCGCTCTTGAGCGTGCCTTCCTGGACCAGGACCGTGGCCACCGGGCCGCGCCCCTTGTCCAGCTTGGCCTCCACGACGGTTCCCTTGGCCAGCTTGTTGGGGTTGGCCTTGAGGTCCATCACGTCGGCCTGAAGCAGGATCATCTCCAGGAGCTCTTCCAGGTTGAGGCGCTTCTTGGCGGACACCTCCACCATGGTGGTATCACCACCCCAATCAGAGGACTGCAGTCCGTATTCCGTCAACTCCTGCTTGACCCGGTCCGGCTTGGCATCGGGTTTGTCGATCTTGTTGATGGCAACGATGATCGGCACGCCTGCCGCCTTGGAGTGGTTGATGGCTTCGCGGGTCTGGGGCATGACCCCGTCGTCCGCCGCCACCACCAGGATGACGATATCGGTCACCTTGGCGCCGCGGGCACGCATGGCGGTAAAGGCCTCGTGGCCCGGCGTATCCAGGAAGGTGATCTTGCGGCCGTTCAGCTCCACGTCGTAGGCGCCGATGTGCTGGGTAATACCGCCCGCCTCGCCGGCAATGACGTTGGCCTCGCGGATGGCGTCCAGAAGCGAGGTCTTTCCGTGGTCGACGTGGCCCATGATGGTCACGACCGGTGAACGTTTTTCCAGGGTTTCCGGCGCATCGGGAATCGACTCGATGATCTCGTCCAGGTCCACCGCCACGTTTTCAACCTCGTAGCCGTACTCGGACGACAGGATGACGGCGGTATCGAAATCGAGCGGATGGTTGATGGTCACCATCATGCCCATCTTCATCAGGGACCTGATCAGGTCGTTGGCCTTGATCCCCATGCGTTTGGCCAGTTCCCCCACGCTGATGGTCTCGGAGATCCTGATGATGCGTTTGATGGCCTTGGGGACCGTAATTTCGGTCTTGCGGGTCTCGGGTGCCCGCTCCTTGCCCTTTTTCCTGGAACCCTTATAGACCGGGTCAAATATCCGTTCGCGTTTCTCGATGACCTCGTTTTTCCGTGGCTGTTCCTTCTTCTTGGCCGGAGGAGCGCCCTTCTTGCCCCCCTTGCCGGCATCGGCATAGCCACCGGGACCCTTGCCGCCTGCCTTGCGTCGGTCGTCGCCCGGAGCGGGCGCTGCCGGTGCGAGCTGCACCTGTTTCATGCGGGAGCGGTCCGACTCGGGAGCGGCACCGGCGGGAGCGGGACGTCTCTGCCCGGGGTCTGTCGGGCGTGGCGCGCCGGGATGTGACGGTGCGGGGCGGGACGAGGCGGGACGCGACGAGGCATCCGCCGCATCGCGGGAAACCACGCGGGTCGGCCTGCTGGTGACGCCCGGGATCTCCATGCGGCCAAGGATACGGGCCTGGTTCGGACCCGGCTTTTCAGGCGCGGCAGGCGCCTTGGGCTTTTCGACGGGAGTGGGTTCAACAGGCGCTTCCGCCTTGGGGGCCTCTTCGACCGCCGGCTTTTCAGGCGGAACGCTCGCAACAGGGGCAACCACTACTTCAGCCGGCTTTGCCTTTTTGGGCGCTTCCTGGACCACAGGTGTTTCCTGGACCGCGGGCGGCTGCGGCTCTTCAACCTCCGGAGCAGCCACGACCTTGGCACGCCGGCGAATGATATTCGTCGTGACCCTGACCTCTTCGGTGTCGCTTTCCTTCTGTTGAAGCGGCGACAATCGGGCGACGACATCTTCCTCGACCAGAGAGGTGGCCGTTTTGGCTTCAACACCGATATCCTTCAGGCGGGCCAGCACCTCACGGGTTTCCAGCCCCAGCTTTTCCGCCACACTGCTCACTCGTATCTTACTCATAGGACCTGCACCTCCCCCAGGAAGTTTCTGTATCGTTCAATCAAATTGGCAAGCTGTTTCACAAACCCGCCAGGCCTCACAGCAACCGCGCTGCGGGGCGCCTTGCCAAGAATGGCGCCAAAGTCATCTTTCGTCATGACACCCGCACACAGTATGCCATGTACACCGGCAAGCGTCTCGATCCGCTCGCCTATGGCATCGGAAACATCCGTTGCCACCAGAACCAGCCCCGGCTTTATGCCGCCGCGAATGGCGTCGCTGACCATGGAACCGCCGGAGACGATCTTGCCGGCCCGATTGGCCAGCCCGAGACCGCCCAGTATCCGTTCCTTCATCAGGCGCGCCACCAGTGCAACCATCTCTTCGGGAGGCGCCGTAAGCACGTCGCACTTGAAGGCCCGGCTGAACTGGCGTTGCCTGCAAGCCAGTGCAAGGCATGCCGACTTGGTGCAGGTATAGGCGCCCCGTCCGGGCAGTTTCGCGTCAAGGTCCGGAAGCACCTCATGCTGCGGCGAAAGGACAAAACGGATCAGGCTCCCCTTGTCCCGCGGTTCGCGGCAGCCAAGACAACTCCGCTGCGGCGCCTCATGTTGCGTCAGCCGCGCCATTTCCGCGGGTTACTCTTCGGGCTTTTCGGCTACGGCTTCGGCAACCGTCTCAACACCGGCCTCGCCGGCAGCCTCAACGCCCTCAACGCCCTCGACACCCTCCTCGACCTCGGCGCCCTCCCCGGCGGTTTCTTCCACCTCGGTGCCGTCAAAGGAAGCATATTCCTGCAACTCGGCCTCGGCGGCCTTGGATTCGCTCTTGATATCGATACGGCATCCGGTCAGACGCGCGGCCAGGCTGACGTTCTGGCCACGCTTGCCAATGGCCAGGGAAAGCTGGTCGTCGGCCACGACCACCTCCAGATTACGGTTCTCCTCGTCCACGAACACCTTGGAAACCTGGGCCGGAGAAAGGGCATTGCAAGCAAAGCGGGCAATGTCTTCCGACCAGGGGATGATGTCGATCTTCTCGCCCCGCAGCTCGGAGACCACGTTCTGGACACGCGCACCGCGCATGCCGACGCAGGCACCCACCGGATCGACATCCGAATCGTTGGACGATACGGCGATCTTGGCGCGGCTACCCGGATCACGCACAATGGCGTTGATCTCCACGATCCACTCGGCGATCTCGGGCACCTCGGCCTCGAACAGCTTGGCCAGCATGCTGGGATGGGTGCGGGAGAGCATGATCTGGGGGCCCTTGGTGGTCATGCGGATCTCGGTGATGATGGCCCTGATGCGGTCGCCGGGACGGTACACCTCGCGCGGCATCTGCTCCTTGGAGGAAAGTACCGCTTCGGCCCGGCCCAGGTCAACCAGCAGGTCGCCCTTTTCAAAACGGCGCACCATGCCGGTGATGATCTCCCACTGGCGGTCGCTGTACTCGTTGAAGATGGTTTCT
>JAATGX010000172.1 GCA_015688915.1 Desulfuromonadales bacterium | reverse complement strand
TGGTATAAAGCGCCTTGTCGTAGATCAGCTTGTTCAACGTACCTTCGGATGTCTGGATGTCCTGGAGGGTCTTGTCGGCCCGGTTGAGGATGCTGATCAGCTTGTTGTAGGGCTCCGGACTGCGGTTCAGCCTGCCCAGCGTCCCTTCCCCCCGGTTCACGGTCACGGCCAGGGCGCGCAGTTCCGCGGTCAGACTGACGATGTTGGTGTACAGCGCCGGGTCGGTGGTCAGCTTGCCCAGCGTGCCTTTGCCCTGGGTGACGTTGTCCACGATGGTATTGATCTTGTCGAAGGTTACCCCGGCCTTCTGCACCACGTCGTCCAGCTTGGGCACCGCCGTTCCGTGCAGGAGCGTGGCCGGCCGTTCGAAGTACTGCTGTGAGGCGGTGATGTCCACATACTTCTCGCCCATCAGGCCGCGGGTCTTGATGGTGATGAGAGAATCCGGGCCGATCTTTTTCAATGCACCGTTGTCGACCTGCAGACTGATCAATACCTCGTTGGTCTTCCGGGGATTGGAGAAACGGATATCGGTCACCACCCCCACATCGACCCCGGACAGCCAGACCGGAGCCCCTTCCTTGAGGCCGGCCACATCATCCATCACCACCTGGAGCTTCCCCTTGGAGACGAACATCTTGGTCTTTTGCCCCATGATGAGCACGCCACCGACGAAAAACACCAGCGCAATGAAGATGAACACCCCGGCGCGCACTTGAGCCCAGCCTATGCGGTTGCTTCGTTCCATGTCGTTCCTATCCGTTCCGGTCTGAACCCAACATCGGTAATTTTCCCACAAACAGCGAATCTTTCGTCGGCGTCAGAAACTCCCGCACCTCGGGGATCGCGCTATCCCGCATCTCCACCTCGGTTCCGTCAAAGACCATCCTGGCCCGATGCAGGAAGGTGAAACGCTTCGAGGTGGCGAAGGCCGTGGTCAGGTCATGGGTCACCATCAGGGTGGTCTTTCCCTCGGCCTGGAGGCGCTGCATCAGGCTGCAGATGTTGTAGACCCCGATCGGGTCGAGACCGGTGGTCGGCTCGTCAAAGAAGATGTAGTCCGGGTCCGCCGCCAGGGCGCGGGCGATGGCGACCCGCTTCCTCATGCCGCCCGATAGTTCGGCGGGGTAGAGATTGACCGCCTGTTCCACCCCGACAAAGGAGAGCTTCTCCAGCACGATCCGCTCGATCTCCGCCTCGGCAAGCTGCCCCGCCTCGAACAGACGGTAGCCCACATTCTCCCCCACGGTCATGGAGTCGAACAGGGCCCCCCCCTGAAAAACGATGGCGATACGCTTACGCCGTTCCCGGAAGTGCGCCTCGGGCAGGCCGGTGATACAGAGGTCGCCGATGCTGACGCGGCCCGAGTCGGGGTGCAACAACCCCAACAACAGCTTGAGGATGGTGGTTTTTCCGACTCCGCTCACCCCCAGGATGGTGCGGTTGACGCCCCGCTCCAGGCAGAAATCGAAGTTCTCCAGGATGGTACGCCCCCCCACGGAGTAGCAGACCTTCTCCATGCGGATGGAATCTCTGCCGCTCATGGCTGCTCCACCCCTCCCATAATCAGGATGATGCGCCATTCCCCAGGGGCAATCGGCTGGATGGAGAGTCGGCTCCGCTTCACCAGCGGCATGGCCGCCAGCAGCGGATTGCCCTTGATCTGCTCCAGCGTGACCGGCCGGGGCAGGGGCTGACAATAGCGCACGTCCACCATGTACCAGACCGGATTATCCCGGGAAGCCTTGGGGTCGAAGTGTTGGCCGTTCGGATCCAGGGCGGTGACATCGGGATACCCCTCCCGCACCACCTCCGCGATGCCGACCACGACCGGTTCGGGGATGTTGCTGTGATAGAACAGCACCAGGTCGCCCGGTTTGATCTCATCCCGCAGAAAGTTGCGGGCCTGGTAGTTGCGCACCCCGTCCCACGGTTCGGTCATATCCGGGCGGGCCTTCAGGTCTGTGAAGGAGAAACAGCCCGGTTCGCTTTTGAAGAGCCAGTAGTTCATGGTCTGCTCACAATAACAACTATCATATCCGGTACCCCTGAGGCCTCTCCTTCACTACGCTCAGCTCCGCCAGATCCCGCTCGAATATTTCCCACAGATTGATCGTAACCCCTGGCAGCGACACCAGCGGCAATTCCCCATGCCACGGGAAGATCTCAGCCCGGCCGTATTTCGCCTCCACCAGACGATAACGTTCCACCAGATCGCCCACCGGGTCCACCAGCAAGTATTCCGGCACGCTGAAACGCTCGTACAACTCCAGCTTCTGCTTTTTATCCATGAATGAGTTGGAAGGAGAGATGACCTCAATGACCAGGTCCGGCGCCCCCTGGATGTTGGCCTCGGTGATCCTGCCTTTGTCGCAGACCACAAGCACATCCGGCTGAACGATGTTGTAATCGTCAAATACTACGTCGGTGGGGGCGATGAAGGTGGTGCACGGCTTACCCTTCAGTTTTCCCCGGATTGAAGCATACAGGTTGCCGGTCACCCGCTGGTGCTTGATGTTCGGAGCTGCGGTCATGCAATAGGCCTGGCCGTCGATGATCTGCCAGCGCTCATCCTCCGGCCAATCCTTGTATTCATGCCACGAAAACCGGTGCGATGCATTTCTTTCAGGAAAAGCCATAACGTGAGCCTCCTTCTTAATCAGCTCTGTTTGACCACGTGGACAATTCCAAGGTTCTCCCTCCGAAAACCTCATCCCCTGAACGTCACGAAGATCTTGGTCAGGAAAAAGTCGGACATCAGGATCAGCACCGATGACAACACCACCGCCTGTTTGGCGGAGTTGCCCACCCCTTCAGCCCCCCCTCTGGTGTTCAAACCCACGTAACAACCGGTAACGGCGATCAGCAGTCCGAAAAAGGTCGGCTTGACCACCCCCTCGATCAAGTCCTGGAATACCATGAACTGGGGAATACCCTTGACGTACATGGTGGGGTTGATGCCATAGCCGGCGGACATGATGTAGCCCCCCAGGAGCGAGATGGCGTCTGCCACCACGGTCAACAGCGGCAGGGCCAGCAGCATGGCCTTCACCCGCGGCGCCACCAGGCGCTGGACGATGTCGGTCCCCTCCACCCGCATGGCGTCCACCTGCTCGGTCACCACCATGGTGCCCAACTCGGCGGTGATGGCCGAGCCGACCCGGCCGGCCACCATCAACGAGGCCAGCACCGGCCCCAACTCCTTGATCATGGTGACCGCCACCATGCCCCCCACGTAACTGGTGGCGGCAAAGGGCTTGAGCTGGATCAGGGCCTGCAGGGCCATGACCATGCCGGTGAACAGGCCGGTCAGCATGCAGATGAACAGGGAAGAGAAGCCGAGCTTGTCGAACTGGACGGCGAATTCGCGGTAATAGTAGGGACGACGGAATATGCGCACAAAGGTCCTGGCTGCAAGACTGAAGAAGTCTTGCAGCCCGGCGAAGAAGCGGAGCATGATCCTGTCGATGACGGCGATGTTCATGATTACAACGCCACCGCCACCGCCTCGGCCGCCTCGTGGATAAAGGTGAACTCAAGTTCGCTACGCACGTTGTCCGGGATATCCTCCAGGTCGTCCCGGTTGCGGTCCGGCGCGATGATTTTACGCACGCCGGCCCGATGGGCCGCCAGCACCTTCTCCTTCAGGCCGCCGATGGCCAGGACGCGTCCGGTCAGGGTGATCTCGCCGGTCATGGCCACGCCGCGTTTGGCCGGTCTGTCCGTCAGAAGCGACACCAGGGCCGTGACCATGGTCACCCCGGCCGAGGGGCCGTCCTTGGGGATGGCGCCGGAGGGAACGTGGATATGCAGGACCTTGTTCTCGAAGGCGTCGGGCGCGATGCCGAAATCGCCGTAGTGGGCCTCGACATAGGAGAGTGCGGCCCTGGCCGATTCCTTCATCACGTCCCCCAGGGAACCGGTCAGGATCAGCTCCGGCTTGCCCGGCATGCTGGTGGCCTCCACGAACAGGATGTCGCCGCCGGTCTCGGTCCAGGCCATGCCGGTCACTACCCCCACCCGGTCGTTCTCCGCCGCCACCTCGTTGTGGAACTTGCGTGGCCCTAAAAGTTCCGCCACCACCTCGGGGGTGATCTTCCTGCGTGGCTCCTTCTTCTGGGTGATCTCCTTGGCCACCTTGCGGCAGACCGAGGCGATGGTGCGCTGCATGCTGCGCACGCCAGCCTCCCGGGTGTGGTCGACAATGATCTTGGTGATGGCCTCGTCGCTGAACTCCAGCGGTGTCGCGGCCAGCCCGTTCTCCTCGATCTCGCGCCGGATGATGAAGTTGCGGGCGATGTGCAGCTTCTCTTCGGTACTGTAACCAGCCAGGCGGATCACCTCCATGCGGTCCTTGAGCGGGCCGGGGATCGGATCGAGCTGGTTGGCGGTGGTGATGAACATCACCTTGGACAGGTCGAAGGGGACGTCCAGGTAGTGGTCGTTGAAGGAGAAGTTCTGCTCCGGGTCCAGCACCTCCAAGAGGGCGCTGGCCGGGTCGCCGCGGAAATCCAGCCCCAGCTTGTCGATCTCGTCCAGCATGAAGACCGGGTTGTTGGCGCCGCACCGGAACAGTTCCTTGATGATCCTGCCCGGCAGGGCGCCGATGTAGGTGCGGCGGTGACCGCGGATCTCGGCCTCGTCCCGCACCCCCCCCAGGGAGATGCGCACGAACTTGCGCCCCAGGGAGCGGGCGATGGACTTGCCCAGGGAGGTCTTGCCCACCCCCGGCGGTCCGACGAAGCAGAGCACCGGCCCCTTCATGTTCTCCTTGAGCGAGCGCACCGCCAGGAACTCCAGGATGCGCTCCTTGACCTTTTGCAGGTTGTAGTGGTCCTTGTTGAGGATCTCCTCGGCCCGGACCATGTCCAGGCTGTCCTCCGTGCTCTTGTTCCAGGGCATGCCGGCCAGGTAATCCAGGTAGGTGCGGGAAACGGTGTATTCGGGCGAGGCCGGGTTGATGCGCTCCAGGCGCTTGATCTCGCTGTCCGCGATCTTCCTGACCTCCTCGGGCAGCCCTGCCTCCTCGATGCGCCGGCGCAGCTCGTTCATGTCCGCCACACGGGGGTCTTCCTCGCCCAATTCCTCCTGGATGTGCTTCATCTGCTCCCGCAGGATGTACTCCTTCTGGTTCTTGCCCACCTTGCGGTTGACCTCGCTGCTGACCTCGTTCTTGATCTGTATCCGCTGGACCTCGTTGGTCAGGTGCACGTAGACCTTTTTGAGGCGCTCCAGAGGATCGACCGTTTCCAGAAGTTCCTGCAGATCATTGACCGGCAGGTTGACGTACAGCGCCACCAGGTCGGACAGCCGCGCCGGGTTGTCGATGTAGTCGATCATCTTCATGACATCGTCCGGCAGCGGCTTGCCATAGGAAAGGGCAATCTTCAGCAGGGCGTTCAGGCTCTGCACCAGGGCGTCGGAAACCAGGTTCTTTTCCACGAACTCCCGCACCACCTCGCAATGGGCCAGGGCAATCCGGGTATCCGGTTCGATCTCCAGGATGCGCAGACGGTTGATCCCCTCCAGGGTTACCTTGAACTTGCCGTCGCCCACCTTCTTGATCTGGTTGACCCGGCACAGGGTGCCGATCTCGTTGACACCGCCCAACCGGTCACCGTTGACGGCCTCGTTGCGGCGCAGGACAATGGCCACCAACTTGTCGTAATTGTCCGCCTCGGTGAAGGTCTGCACCTCTCGGTCATTCACATAAAGCGGGAAGATCATGTAGGGGAAGGCCACCATCTCCGTCTGGCTGTGGAGCGGGAGCTTTTCGGGTATCTCGATATTGGTGTGGGGCATGGATGCGGTTCCTTGTCGGATTTAGTAACTAAGGTCAAGAACGGTGTAAGCTTACCATACTTTATGCCGGATTCAAAACGCTATACGGGCCGGCCGGCGCGTATTGAGGCGCCTTCGTAGAAATGCCAGATCTCGTCCGATTTCAGCCGGTGCAGGGCCGAGATATCGCCTCATTCCAGCAGGAAGTGGATGGCGGTGGAGAAACAGCGCTCTCCGGGAAAGCGGGCCGGCAATCCCGCCTCTGGTATGGTTTCGGCGGAGCGGTGGGTCTCACGGAACCAGCTTCCCTCCGGGTGGTGGGCAAGACCCAGGCACGTTATCCAGTGCTGCGCATCGTTGTCGTGAACCATACCCCGGAACCTCACTTGATCACTCTGTTATCCCATACCGGGAATGTAACAACTATCCCGCGCCGAATCAAGGGGAGTGCGAGCCCTGATTCTTCCTCTTGCCTTCGGGCACAAATATGGCACAATATGGGTCCACATAGTTTTGCCCTGCACATACCTAACGACATCCGTGATTTCGACCCGGAAACCACGCGACTCGGTGATACCATCTCGGAAGGAGGAGTAACGGTCATGAAGAAAATCGGAGTTGTTCTGTCAGGATGCGGCGTGCGCGACGGCAGCGAGATCCACGAGGCGGTCTTCGCGTTGATGGCCATTGACCGGCATGGTGCCAAGGCGGTCTGCATGGCCCCCAATGCCGATTTCCCGGAAACCAATCACCTGACCATGCAGGAGACCGGGGCGAAGCGTAACGCCCTGGTGGAGTCGGCTCGCATCGCCCGGGGCAACATCCGCGACATCAAGGACGTCACAGCGGCCGACCTGGACGCCGTGGTCTTTCCCGGCGGTTTCGGCGCCGCCAGGAACCTGTGCGACTTTGCCATGAAGGGCGCCGCGGCAACGGCTCACCCCGAAGTGGCCCGACTCCTGAAGGAGATGGTCGCAGCCGGCAAACCGGTCGGCGCCATCTGCATCGCCCCGGCCCTGATCGCCACGGTGCTGGGCAAGGAGGCGGCCCCCACCCTGACCATCGGCACCGACGCCGATACCGCCGCGGAGATCGGGAAAACCGGGGCCAAACACCAGGATTGCCCGGTAACCGACATTGTCATCGATCACAAGAACAAGATAGTCTCCACCCCTGCCTACATGCTGGCCACCCGCATCTCCGAGGTCAACGAAGGGATCGAACAGTGCGTTAAAGAAGTCATTGCCATGATCTGAGCGGAACCGAACCGCCCCCTCTGTAACGCAAGGCACGGGATGTCGCCCGTGCCTTCTTTGTTGTCCGCTGACAACGGAAGGATACCTCTGGATGAAACTTGTCCTGCTCGCCCTCTTCGTCGCCGTGACCGCCTTCGGCTACTGGCTGCGCTTCATCAACCTGCGTCATCTGAAACGGTATGGCAACGAGGTCCCCAAGGGTTTCGAAGGGGCCATCGACGCGGACAAGCTCCGCACCAGCAGCGCCTACACCTTTGACAGCAGCCGGCTCGGGCTGTGGGAGTCGCTATTCGACAACGCCCTGGCGGTGCTCTTCCTGTTCTGCGGCCTGATCACCATCTATGACCGCTTCATCACCGGCCTGACCTGTTCATCCATCGGCGCGGCCATTCTCTTTTTCCTGTTCCTGACCTGGGCCCAGAGCCTGTTGGGCATCCCCTTCCATCTCTACGGCACCTTCCGCATCGAGGCCCGCTATGGCTTCAACACCATGACGCCCCGTCTCTGGATCATGGATTTTCTCAAATCCCAGGCCATAGGCAGCCTGCTCCTGGCCCTGCTGGTCGGAGCCGCCTTCTGGCTGATCCAGTGGAGCCCGGCCCGCTGGTGGATCTGGGTATGGGCCTTCATGGCCGTTTTCAGCCTGTTCATGATGTTCCTCTCCCCCTCTGTGATCGAACCGCTGTTCAATAAATTCGAGCCGGTGACCGAGGAGGGGCTTGAGGCGGAGATCCGTACCATGGTTGGGAAGGCGGGACTGAAGGTGAGTCGGGTGATGCAGATGGACGCGTCACGGCGCAGCAGGCATTCAAACGCCTATTTCAGCGGCATCGGCCGGGTCAAGCGTATTGTGCTGTTCGACACGCTGATCAGACAGATGAGCCATGGCGAGATCCTGGCGGTGCTGGCCCACGAGATCGGCCATTGGAAGAAGGGGCACATCCGGAAGCGGCTGGCAATGGCGCAGGTGATGTCCCTGGCCGGGGCCTGGATCAGCTTCCGGCTGCTGAACTGGGAAGGGCTGCCGGGGCTGCCGGGGCTCCTGGGGCTCCCCGCGGACGCCTCGCTGGCGGGCCGAATGGTCATTCTGGGGTTCATCGGCTCGCTTGTGCTCTTTCCCCTGACGCCGCTCTCGGCTTGGCTGTCCCGTCGCCACGAGCGGGAAGCCGACCGCTTTGCCGCCGACCTGACCGACCGGCCGCGGGACATGGCCTCGGCCCTGGTCAAACTGTCGGCCGAAAACCTTTCCAACCTGTTCCCGCATCCGCTCTACGCTGCCTTCCACTATTCCCACCCGCCGGTGGTGGAGCGGGTGCGGGCGCTCATTGCCGAAAAACCCTCGCGTTAATTTACGCACCGATAGAGCCGCCTTCATGCCTACGGCGGCGGATCGGGCCGGGTTTCAGATCACCCCCAGCCTCCGCAACATCGGTCTCTGAGCCGTTCTGAAGCGCTCCGCCATCAGGCCAAGCTCGGCAAAGTTTTCCTCATTCGACGGGAGAACAACGCCATCCCTGGTCAGTTTGTAGTCGCGGGCCCGCATGCAGTCCCACACAAAGGCCAGCGGCTCGTCCTTACCGGTAACCTCGCACAGCAGAAACAGCAATTCCGGCCAGCTCAACGGGATGCCGCTCCGTACCACCGGAGACGCCAGAAACTGTTTCTCGGACGTGCTGGACGTCCGTTCCAGGATTGAGAAATTGTAGAGCCGGGCAGATGCAAGGGTGTCCGGCGACGGCACCATCGCCGGCAGGATGTACTCGATGGCACGCAACACAATCAGCGCCTCGACGACCATTGCCGCCCCAAACCGGGCCATGTCCGGCCGCTGCAACAACTCCTCCAATGAGTGGCTTTCCCTCTCCAGGGCGGACAGGATCGGGTCGTACAGTTCGGGCAGCAACTTTTTCCTGCCGATGGGGAAACTGACCTCGAGCGCACAGGCGTCCCGGGGAACGACCAGGGCAAAACGGCTTTGCCAGAGCTGTTCCCGATGCGCGGCTTCCGGAAGCCGATGCCGCCCCCTGGTGAAGATATCCGGCCTGAATGGCTGGTTCACGGCAAAATCCTTGACCGTCTCCCTCATGACGGGGTCCGTGATATCCTGCAAAAGCCGCAGCACCGGCGCGGAGAATCTGAGCGAATCCCTGAAGTCCATGAACCGGGCTGAACCGGCAAAGGTCAGGTCCGCGTGCGCAAAATCATTTACCACGTCGCCATGGTAGAACAGGGTCCAATCCCGGTTGAAAAACTCGTGAGCCAGGTAGTTTCGGGGTAACGAAGCGATGGCGTCGAAAAAATCGCCTGAAGGGGGGTTGGCGGTGAAGTAGGCCAGATCCAGGCCCCTCAGTTGGGCGACGAACTCGACGGAACGGTCTATGCGCTCCACCAGGGGGCCGGATTGGGTGTCGGCATGGGATGTGAGCAACTGTCGGAGCGGCGCATGGGCGGCCCACCCCGGCAGGCTGTTATAGCTGGTGTACACCACCCCGCCCGGTTTGAGTTTGCGCCGGATGAATGCCACGATCTGCCGCCGCTTCTCCGCGCTGACCCACGAATAGACCCCGTGCAACGTGATGAAGTCAAACTCCGGTAGCGGCAGCGCCTCCAGGTCGGCAAAGTCCGCCTCCCAGAACGTGGCGTTGGCACGGTTCGCCTTATGGGCCAATTCACGGGCGGCTTTGATATGGGCGGGGTTGAAGTCGATGGCATGGAAGCGGCCTTCCGGGTGGCAGGCCGCCAGGAGATTCAGCGACCCTCCCTGGCCACAGCCCAACTCACAGTAGGCAAAGCCCTGGTGGAGCGGCACCGGCTCAATGCCGTTCATCATGAGGACAAAGTTCAGTGCCGTCGGCCCAAGCCCGGAGTGAAAACCATGAACATATTCGATCTCGGCAACGTATCCGTCTTTCCAGTCCATGGGCGCCCCAAAAAGGTATGATTTATCAACCAGTCGCCGGATGCAGACTATATACATCCGGCACATAAGGGTGAGATCATAACCGATTCACGGCCGCCTGGCAACCTGATGCATACCGTTCAACCTCCGGCCACTCTGACTGACCGGAGGCTGAAAGGGTGTGCATACCATCCATTGGCGCCCGCATGGCCAGACGGCGCCCATGCCATGCCTGACCATCGTGTCAATTGTTGAATGCCTCGGTCGGTCGGCATTCATGAGGGCCTCCCCAAGGGGGGCCAGCCCGTTGTCTGAGGCCTTCAGCCGGCCGGCCTATACCGTGGAAGAGAGCGACGTGCCGCTGGCCGCGCTCTGGGCATAGGTGCTCGAACTCTGTTGCATATAGCTCTGCAACGCCGCCGTAAGAATATTCTTCAAGGTGCTGTTTGAATCGGAATCATCGGTAGTAGAGGAGGATTTCTCCACCGCGTCCAGCAGGGCTTGCAGGGTGGTGGCAACAGTGTCCTGGGAGCCGCTGTCCGCTGTCTCGGCTTGCGTGCTGTCCGCCATCTGCGGCGGCCCCGACGCCAGTTTGTCCTGGATGCTGGCAAAAATGGTCTGTGCGCCCGACAGGCTGCCCGATTGCAGGGCATCGGACAGGCTTTGCAGGTCATCGCTGAACGGGTCGTCACTCGAACCGCCGTTTTGTGACGAGACATCCTTCTGTAGCGCGGTCAATGCATTCTGGGCATCGGCCACGCTACCGGACTGAAGCGCGGTAGACAGAGCCTTGAAATCCCGCTCCAGGGGATTGGCACGTGTCGAGCCCGATGAACCGTCGCCTGACTTGGCAAGAGCCGCCGCCAACTCACTGGCGCTGACCTTGCCGTCTTCATTGGTGTCCATGGCATCGAAAATAGTCGAAGTGTCCGTGCCGGTCGAATCGGACGACGAATCACTGCTCTCTTCCGGAGGAGGCGGAGGCGGTCCCTGGTGCATGTGCCCGGCCTTGGCAATGGCCGCATCGGACTCAAGCCTGCTGATGGCGCCGCTGTTATCGGCATCCATCTGCGCAAACAGATCATCCGTACTCGTGCTGCTCTGACTCGTGTCGGACTCGGACAACTGGCTCAATTCGTCCTTGGAGATTGTGCCGTCTCCGTTTTTGTCGGCTGTCTTGAACATATCCTCCTGCAACTTTTTCAGGGTAGAAGAGCTGAATCCTCCACCTATGCCACTTATTGAACTGGTCATCTCGCAACTCCTTTTTTCATGAAATGATGGATGCCGTTTTTTGTTTCGAGCTTTGTACCGCATGTTTCAGGGACACGGATCTTTTGAACGTAATGGCCTTTCCCACCCCCTTTCACGACATGTCACGGCATCCGGCATGCCCCTCAGAACGCGCTGCCACTGGCGCCGTCGATCTGGTCGGCATCCGGGTCCATGGCTTTGCCGTTCGCGTCTACCCCCAGAAACTTGAATACGAGATGGGACGGGTCAATGGTTCCTGTCGCACTCGAATTCTGGCGCATGGTGAATACCAGATTGGCGACCCTGTTGACCGGATCGTAGGTGACGGATACCGGAATGGCGGGAATCGCAACGCTGTTGGCGGTGTAGAGACCGTTGTTGTAAACCCCGGCCGTGCCGCCCGAGGCCTTCGAAATAGACCAGTTGGCGATGTTCGTGACCGATTCGTAATCCATATCCGTGTTGAAGGCGATCTTGAGCGTAAAATTCTTGCTGGCCCCGGCCGTCGCCAGGTTTACCGGATCCAGAAGCAGGAGAGGCATGGTGCCGAATACGGTCGGCAGGGAACTGCCGGATGGGTTGATGTAGGATATGCCCGGGTTGGAAAGCGTTGCCTCGAGATCATCAGCCGCCTGGCTGGCCGCCGAGGTGTCAATATTCTGAAGTTTTGCGAGTTGCTCCGTGGCGTTGTAGGTGTCGCCTTTTGTGGCGTAGGCCTTGCCCAACTCCAACAGCGCCGGCACGAAGTCTTTTTTCAATGACACCGCCGTCTTGAGCGTGGTGATTGCTTCACTGGATCGCCCTTCGCCGTTCAACGCCATTCCCAGGGCATAGTACCCGTTCCCATCCTTCGGTTCCAGCCGGATCACTTTACGGAATTGCGTTTCCGCACCTGTGTAATCCTTCCGCTGCGCCATCAACTGCCCCAACGTATAGTAGGCCGCCGTGTTCTGGTTGTTTTGTTGTACAGCGCTTTTCAGGGTGGTTTCAGCGTCCGTGGTCTTTCCCATGTCGATGTAGAGATTGGCAAGGTCGGTGTAGACCTGGTCTTGCGTTTTATCCACCTTGAGGGAGAGTTTCAAGGCGTTGACCGCGTCCTGATTCTTTCCCATCTGGGTATAGGAATAACCGAGGTAGGTATAGGCTGAAGCCAGGGTCGGATTCATGGCTGATGCCGCCTTGAATGTCTTGGCGGCCTGGGCGTACTTCTGCTGCGAATACAGGGTCGTGCCACTGGCGAGCAGGCTGTTGGCGACGCTCTCGCGGGCGGAATCCCGGAGCGCGAGAGCGGCAAACGGTCCGGCAAGAGTCGAGGTATCGGTTGTCCACATTCCCATGTCGGCGGGCTCCTCCCCGGGGCTGTCTACTTCTCTGTAGCCTGTATCGCCCGCAAATGAGCAAGAAATATGGCGGAAATAAGGAAATCGCCCCGCCCCTTTCGATATATGGCCGAATTATGCAACAAATAAGGAAATAATGAGACCTGCGCCATGGAGGCTGGTTGTCTGCCCGTTCTGTATGGTATTAATCGAACCGGTTCCGCGACGTATGACCGGAAAGAAGACGTGACCCATGAAGATAAGCATCACCTATCGCTTGTTCCTGGCACTGTTTGCCGCCGCCGGCCTGGCGGTGGTCTGCATGTTCCTGATCATGCAGCAGAGTATCGAGCATGGATTCCGGCGGTATGTCGTCGGCCAGGAACAGGCGCAACTGGCCCGGGTGGCGGACCGGCTGGAGGAAGGGTATGCGGAGCGGGAGAGCTGGGACTTTCTGAAAAACGATCCGCGGCAATGGCGGCGGCTCGTTGTCACCTCCTTTCTTCGGGAGGAACCGGGCCCGCCGGACCGGGAATGTCCCGGACCGCCGCCAGGGACGCGGCCGGACGGGCCCGGAAGGCACGGCGGCGGCCCCATGTTCCTGCCGCCGCCCGGCTTCGGCGAGCGGTTCTACCTGCTGGATGCCGGCAAGCAGCCCATCATCGCTCCCAGTGAAATGTCCGGCAAAGGCGACCTCAGACCGCTCCACCACCGCGACCGGGTGGTGGGATACCTGGGACTCCTGTCGCATCGGCGTTTATCCGACGAGCGCCAGCTCCGTTTCCTGAGGGAGCAGAAACTGGCCCTTTCCCTGGTGGCCGGAACCGTGGTGCTGCTGGCGGGCGGACTCTCGCTCCCGCTGGCCAACCACCTGGTGCGCCCCATCAAGGCCCTGGCCGCTGCCACCCGCCAGTTGTCCAACGGGAAGTTCACGGTCCGCGTTCCGGTTGCCTCGGCCGACGAGCTGGGCCAGCTCGCCCGCGACTTCAACGCCCTGGCCCTGACCCTGGAGAAAAACGAGCAGACACGGCGCCAGTGGGTAGCGGACATCTCCCATGAGCTGCGCACACCGCTGGCCGTTCTCCGCGGCGAGATCGAGGCCCTTCAGGACGGCATCCGCCACCCGACCCCGGAGGCGGTCCACTCCCTCCATGGCGAAACGCTCCGCCTGGGACGGCTGGTGGAAGATCTTTACCAGCTTTCCCTGTCCGACCTGGGGGCACTGGCCTACCGGAAACGGGAACTGGACTGCGCCCCTCTCGTCAGCCAGGCCGTGGAGGCGTTCCGGGCCGAGTTTGCCGCCAAGGGGATCGCGCTCACAAGCGAGCTTGGGGACGGTTCGGGTCATCCGCTCTTTGCTGATGGGGAACGGCTGCGCCAACTCTTCGACAACCTGCTGGAAAACTCTCTCAAATACACCGATGCCGGAGGAAAACTGTTCGTTCGCCTGGAATACACGGACACCGGCGCCACGGTCCATTTCCAGGACAGCGGCCCCGGCGTGCCTCCGGAAGCCCTGGAACACATCTTCGAGCGGCTGTACCGGGTGGAGGCGTCGCGCAACCGGGCGACCGGCGGGGCCGGCCTGGGTCTGGCGATCTGCACGAACATCGTTGCGGCTCACGACGGAGCCATTCAGGCGATGGACTCGCCCCTGGGCGGGTTATGGATCAAGGTGACGTTGCCGCTGATCGGGGGGATGGCATGAACGGTTCCATACTGATCGTGGAAGATGAGGAGAAACTTGCCCGTCTGCTGGCCGAATACCTGGAACAATCCGGGTATCAGGCCTTCTGCCTGGCGGATGGGGAGGCCGTGCCGCCGTGGGTCAGGCTCCACGCCCCGGACCTGGTCCTGCTGGATCTGATGTTGCCGCACCGCGACGGCCTTGAAGTCTGCAAGGAGATCCGCGCCTTCTCCACGGTGCCGATCATCATGATAACGGCCCGCATCGAGGAGATCGACCGCCTGCTGGGCCTGGAACTGGGGGCCGACGACTATGTCTGCAAACCGTTCAGCCCCCGCGAGGTCGTGGCCAGGGTCAGGACGGTGCTGCGCCGGACCAACGGCAGCTTGCCGGCCGCGGCGACGGGGCTGCTGCTCGACGGGCAACGGTACCGGGCGACCCTGCGCGGCCGGGATCTGGAACTGACCGCCGTTGAGTTCAAGCTCCTGCACTTCCTCTTCGCCACCCCCGGCCGCCTCTACTCGCGCTCCCAACTGATGGACCGGATTTACCCGAACGAACGGGTGGTCAGCGACCGCACCATAGACAGCCATGTGAAAAAGCTGCGCAAGAAGATCGCCGTTGTGGCGCCCGGCGAGGAATTCATCCACTCGGTCTACGGGGTGGGATACAAGTTCGAACCGGCGTCCAAAACAAGCTGATGCGGCGGGGCGCAGACCATGCATGAAAAAAGGCGGCCGGGGCCGCCTGTTCGCTTCGTTCGATTGCTTCGTTCGATTATTTCGTGCCGTGGCACAACAAAAAACCTCCGGGATTATCAAAACCCCGGAGGTCTGTAGCATGGGTGAATACGACCCTTGGATCAGTAGGCCCAGTAGGGTCCGGCACCCAGGCTTGAACTGGTGCCTTCGATGCCGACAAAAACGCTCCGCCCGAAAAAGAAGGGAAGCCCCCAATCGAATGATCCGCCCGAGCCGCTCCCGAGGCTGCTCCCGCCGACTTCAGCAAAAACGTTATTGGATGTACTGATGAGGCTGGTGAAGTTGCCGATCTGGAACAGTGCCACGCCGCTCGGTGAGCCGGTGGCCCCGGTAGTGGTGGCGGAAAGCGATGCCGTTGTCGGTGGGCAGTAGAAGCTCGTATTGGGAGACGCACAGCGGGGGAGCAGACTGGCAGGGGCGGGAAAATACAGCCCGTTCGAACCGCTGTCGATGAAACTGCTGTTGAGGGCGGTGCCATTGAAGGTGGTGGTGAAATTCGCGTGCTGATCGGCGGGATATGCCGTCACCCCGGAAGGCGTGTTGTTGGACCGGGTACCGATGCCGAGCACAAGGCGGCCGTCGACCGAAACCACCCCGCCCAGGCGAACACTCGGAAGCTGTACGATCACACCGTTGTTATCCCCGGGAAGAAGAGCCACCGGGTTCTGGAGCTGGCTGGCAAGGGGCGCTGCGGCCGGGCCGCAGGCCGATCCGTTGCAGGCGAAATAGATGCCGTTGGTGGCGC
>JAATGX010000135.1 GCA_015688915.1 Desulfuromonadales bacterium | reverse complement strand
TCAAAAGGGGGGAACACCTATCCCGCCCGTTCCCCCAGGATCCGATCATAACAATCCCGTATCCTGCCGGTGATCTCCTCGTAGTCGCAAATCAGCGCCGCCCCGGGATTTTTGAGGCCGGCATCGTACCCCATCCGCTTGGCCAGCTTGTTGAGATAGCTCCGCGACCCGGTGAGGTCGTTGCTGGAGTAGTCGTGGATGATACGCAACCGGTTCTCCAGCATGCGTAGAAACGTGTAGCCCGTGAGCAGCGTCTCGGCGGCCCCGTCGGGCACCAGCCCCAGGGTCTGCACCTCCTTCAGGGCCACGATGGTGCTGGGGGTACGCAGTTCGGGGAAGCGGCAACCGTACTTGAGTTGCAGGTACTGGGCAGCGAACTCCACATCGACCATGCCGCCCCGCCCGGTCTTGATGTTGTAGGTGCCGCCCGTCTCCCTGGCAAGTTCGTTCTCCATGCGCATCCGCAGACGATGGATCTCGCCGCGGCCGGCGTCATCGATGGAAAAACCGTAGACGGTGTGACGGATCACATCGTCCAACTGGCCGGCCAGCACCTCGTCCCCCAACACCACCCGGGCCTTGGTAAGGGCCTGGCGTTCCCATATCTGAGCCTCTTTCCGGTGATAGGCGAGAAAGGACTCCAGCGAGGTCACCAACGGCCCGGCATTGCCGGACGGGCGCAGGCGGGTGTCGATCTTGTAGACGTACCCTTCGCGGGTCTGCGTGGTCAGGATCGAGATGATCTTCTGGGCCAGCTTGGCGAAATATTCATGGTTGGAGATCTGCTTCTCCCCGTCGGTCATGCCCTGACGGTCGTAAACGAAGATGATGTCCAGGTCGGAGTGATAGTTGAGTTCGCCGCCCCCCATCTTGCCCAGTCCGATCACGGCCAGGTTCGCCTCGACCTGCCGCCCCTCGTAACGGTGCAGGGGGCGGCCGAAGCGTTTCAGATCCTGCACCGCCAGGCTATAGGCGGTGGCCAGGCAGGTTTCCCCCAGATGGGTCAACTGGGTGGTGATTTCACCCTGCCCTAGTCTGCCATGGATGTCGTTCATGCCGATGCGCAGAAACTCCTCGTTGCGGTAGCGCCGCAGCACATCCAACCGGTCCTCGAAGTAATCCGCCTGTTCCAGCAGTCCGCTCAACTCTCTGGCCATCACCTCCCCGGACTTCACGGTGAAGGCGTAGCCGCGGTCCACCATGCTCTCCAGCAGTTCCGGGTGGCTGATCAGGATCTTGGAAAGGAACTCGGACATGCCGAACAGGGACACCAGCAGCTTCAGTGTTGTCCGGTTTTCGGCAAGGAGCGCGTAATAGGAGGAGCGGGTGCCGATGACGACCAGAAAACGCTCCAGGTTGGTCAGGGCCAAGTCCGGGTCGGGGGACTCGAACACCTCCTGCAGCATCAGCGGCGAGATCTGCTCCAGGATGCGGCGACTGCGGGCGGTGATATTGGACTTTTCCGGGCCGCGACGCAGGGAGAGCAGGTTTGCATAGGCCCGCTCCACATCCTCGAAATGCCGCTCGGCCAGCATATCCTTGACCAGGTCGGAATCGGCCTTGGCATCGAGAAAGAACAGCACCTCCGGCGCCACATCCGGGGGAAGCTTCTCGTCGTGGCTGTGAAACAGGTTTCCATAGATGGCCGAGACATGGGCACGGTGCCCTTCCAGCACCTTGCGGAAGCGTTCCAGACCATTGGGGCGCAGAAACCCGCAACGGCGGGCCAACGACACGAGTTCATCCTCCTTGGCCGGCAGGTTATGGGTCTGGCGCTCCTGCACCACCTGGATGCGATGCTCGGCCGTGCGCAGGAAACGATACGCCTCGGACAAGCGGCGATAGTCATCCTCGCTGATCAGCCGGGCATCCAGGAGGGCAGCCAGCGCCTTGAGCGAATTGCGCTCCCGCAGCCGCGGATTCTTGCCCGCATAGACCAGTTGCAGCGCCTGGATGAAAAACTCGATCTCCCGAATGCCGCCCCGCCCCAGTTTGAGGTTGCTCTCCCGCTCCATGGAGCGGGTCAGGGAGGCATCGATCTTCTGCTTCATGGTCTTCATATCCTCGATCAGGTTGTAATCGAGGTATTTGCGGTACACAAAGGGTTGCAGCATGGCCAGCAGACGTTCACCCAACTCCAGGGAACCGGCCACCGGCCGGGCTTTGAGCATGGCGGTACGTTCCCAGGACTGGCCCCAGGATTCGTAGTAGATCTCGGCCGAACGGAGCGATATCGCCATATCGCCCGATTTTCCCTCCGGCCTGAGCCCCACGTCCACCCTGAAGACAAAGCCGTCCTCGGTCTCCTGGGAAAGTGCCTTGCTGATCATCTCGCCCAGTTTGTTGAAAAAGCTGTGCAGAGAAACGACCCCTTTTGTTTCGCCGGAATCGCTCCCAACCCCGCTGGTTTCCCCCTTGTCCGACTCGTAGAAGTAGATGATATCGATGTCCGAGGAAAAGTTCAGTTCCTGCCCGCCGAGCTTGCCCATGCCGATAACGGTCATCTCCGCCTCACGGGGGCCAGGTTCCGCCCGCATCAGAGGGACGCCGTGCTCCCGCACCAGACAGCGGCGGCAGACCTCGTAGGCCATGTGCAGGGCTGCGGCAGCCAGGTTGGAAAGCTCGGCCGTGACCTCTTCCAGCGGGGCCAGGCCGTTCAGGTCGCGGGCCGCGATGCGCAGGATCTCGAGGCGTTTGAACTCGCGCAGCACCCGCATCAAGGCGCTGAAATCGAGCGCATCGTTATCCCGGGAGCGCAGGACCGACAGCATTTCATCACCCGAGCGGGCCTTGTCGATGGCATTTTCCAGAAAAAGCCAGCGGAAGGCGTGGGGGGCCTTGAAGATCAGGTTGACCAGAAACGGCGAGGAGCCGCACAGCAGGACGAACTGGGCGAGCCGTTTTTTACGAAGGCTGATCTCGGCCAGATCCGCGGGCAGGATGACCCCGACCAGGCGCTCGAACGCGTTCAGGGCAAGATCGGGAGAGGGGGTCAATAACGCATGAAGCAGGATGCGGTGCAGGGTTTCGACGGAAAAGCACGCATGGAGCAGGAGGATGTTGTCGGCCGAGCGGGCCCCGTACAGATAGCCGTGGGACTCCAGAAAAGCGGCCAGTTCCTGCCGGCGCTCACCGGTATCCCCCATGGCCATGACACGGCTGAAATCCTGGGAAAAGCGTTCGACATGCATAGAGGGAGCGTCCTTGCTCGTATAAAATTGATCCCGAAAAGGTCTTGTCCCGTTTCCCTACGAACCGGCGGCGGCCTTTCTGAGCCCGGCGCGATAGTCGCCGCTGACGATGCCGTTTTCGGTGATGATGGCGCTGATGTAGCGGGCCGGGGTCACGTCGAAGGCCGGGTTGCGCACCCGAATACCTTCGGGCGCTATGGGCACGCCCTTGATGTGGGTCACCTCAACGCCGGGGCGTTCCTCGATGGGGATCTTGCTGCCGTCGCTCAAGGACAGGTCAAGGGTCGAAACCGGGGCGGCCACGTAAAAGGGGATATTGTTCTCCCTGGCCAACACGGCCACGGAATAGGTGCCGATCTTGTTGGCGGTGTCGCCGTTTGCGGCGATGCGGTCGGCCCCGACCACGCAGCAGGTGATCTCTCCGCGGCTCATGAAAAAACCGGCCATGTTGTCGGAGATCAGGGTGGTGGGAATCTGTTCCTTCATCAATTCCCAGGCCGTCAGGCGCGCCCCTTGCAGCCAGGGGCGGGTCTCGTCGGCAAAGACCTGGATATTCTTGCCGGCCTCGTGCGCGGCGCGGATCACGCCCAGGGCGGTACCGTAACCGGCCGTGGCCAGGCCGCCGGCATTGCAATGGGTCAGGACAACGGCATTATCCGGGATCAGGGTCGCCCCCCATTTGCCGATATTGCGGCAGATGGTCAGGTCATCCTGCTCGATGAGGATGGCTTCCTTCTTGAGAACCTCTCGGATCTGGTCGAGCGTCTTGCCGCGGTTGGACTCGGCCACCCGCTTCATCCGTTCGATGGCCCAGAACAGGTTCACCGCCGTGGGGCGGGTCTTGGCCATGACGTCACAGACATTCTCCAGTTGGCGGAAAAAGGTCTCGTGGGTGTCGGCGATGATCTCCCGCGCCCCCAGGGCAACGCCCATGGCGGCAGCGACACCGATGGCCGGCGCACCGCGGATGATCATCCCCTTGATGGCCTCGGCCACGGACTTGAAATCCGTGTAGCTGTTGTAGACCTCCTCACCCGGCAGACGGGTCTGGTCGATCATGATCACGGTGTCGGCGCGCCATTCGATGGTGCGGAAGGGCATGGGAGGCTCCTGGAAAAAGATGAGGTGCAAACGAGATGCATTTGTACCACGGAGCAGCGGAATCAGGCAATCATTTCAACCGATTCTAATCCCCTTTTTGCTTGCCCGGCCGGTCGCCGCGCTGCTATAACCATGCAATGGATACAACTGCGAAACGCGTCTCCCGTGCCGGGATTTTCCTGGCGATTCAAGGTCATATGCTGGGGGCTTGACTTTCTGCCACCATAGCTGATCGAATGGCGGTTATGCCGCCTTGAGCAGCCGTATTTCCTTCAATTCCTGTTGATGTTCCTGTTCTGCGTTCCAAAGATCAAGTGCCACCTGTGCGTTCATCCAGAAACGGGAGGAGTTGCCGAAAAGCTGCGAAAGGCGAAGAGCCATGAGCGATGTGAGGGCGCGGCGCCCGTTAAGCAGTTCATTGACGGTCTGGCGAGAAACCTTGAGAGCCTTGGCCAAGGCAGTGACGGAAAGTCCGTAATCCGGAATGAAGTCTTCGCGCAGCAGTACTCCGGGGTGAGTGGGTGGTATCAATCGTTTTTTCGTATTGGCTATTGCCATGTTGCACCTCGCGTCAATGATAATCCGTGATTTCGACATCATAGGCGTCGCCATCCTTGAAGACGAAACATATGCGCCACTGGTCATTTATGGAAATTGAATGTTGCCCTGCTCGATCATCCTTCAATGCATGAAGCCTATTGCTTGGCGGGACCTTCAGATCCTCAATCGAAGTTGCGTAATCCAGAAATTCCAGACGCCTCAAGGCTCGCTGAACAATATCCGGCGGTAACCGTCGCGAACGGCCCGTAACATAGATGGTTTCGGTATGCTTGTCAGCGAAGGCTTTGATCATGGTTAGAGTGTAATGCGTAACGTGACAGGTGTCAATGAAAGCCTTTTTAGACAGAGCGGCGGATCAATACATGATGAATCTCTCAACCCCATACCCACATGAATAAACACTTCACCGACGACGCACTGCTGCTGATGCGTCACGAAATCGCCGAGGCCTCGGGCAACGAGGTCTTTTTTATCGGCCGGACCAACGTGGAGGGGATCGTCTGCGAGGTGGAGGCGATCGCCCGGGGGTCGAAACAGGCCGTGCCGGCTATCCTGGCCCGCGCCGCCTGCGGCGACGTGGTCATCCACAACCATCCCTCAGGCGACCTGACCCCCTCGTCGGCGGACATGGATATCGCCTCCGTCGCCGGCAACCAGGGGATCGGCTTTGCCATCGTGGACAACGGCTGCACCCGCTGCTACCAGGTCGTCTCTCCCTTTACCGAAAAAAAGGGGGAGCTGCTCTCCCTGGAGGAGATCGGCCGCATCTTCGCCGCAGACGGCATGATGGCCCATCTCAAGGGGTATGAGCAGCGGGACGAGCAGGTGCGCATGGCCCTCAACGTGGCCGAGGCATTCAACCATGACCGGGTGGCCCTGGTGGAGGCCGGCACCGGCACCGGCAAATCCCTGGCCTACCTGGTGCCGGCCATCCTCTGGGCTGTCCGCAACAACCAGCGGGTGGTGGTTTCCACCAACACCATCAACCTGCAGGAACAGTTGATTCGCAAGGACCTCCCGTTCCTGGCCCGAAACTCCCAGGTGGAATTCAAGGCGGCCCTGGTCAAGGGACGCGGCAATTACGCTTGTCTGCGCAAGCTGGAAGGCGCCGAGGCGGAACCGGGCCTGTTCCCCGACGAGGCCTCGGCCGAACTGACCGCCATCATCGAATGGAGCAAGAGTTGCCAGGACGGCTGCCGGAGCGACCTCTCCTTCGCTCCGCGCCACAGCACCTGGGAGGAGGTCTGCTGCGAGGCCGACCAGTGCGGCCGCTCCCGGTGCAAACACTTCAACCGCTGCTTCTTTTACCGCGCCCGGCGCGACGCCTCGGCCGCCAGGGTGCTGGTGGTCAACCATGCCCTGCTCCTGTCGGATATCGTGCTCCGCAAGGAAACCGGCTACGACGCCACGGCCATCCTCCCCCCCTTTTCGCGCCTGATCTTCGACGAGGGGCACCATCTGGAGGATGTGGCCACCAGCCACCTCTCCCTGGTCATCAGCCGGGGCGCCATCCTCAAGCAACTGCATCGCCTGGTCCCCCAGAAGGCGAACCGGGCCGGGCTGCTGACAATCCTCTCCAACCGCCTGACCCGCGACCTGCCCGAAACCATGGAGGCCCTCTACACTGAGTTGTCGGCCCTGCTGGAGAGCCACCTGCTCCCCAAGGCCCACGACCTGGCCGCCCTGACCGAGCAGACCATGGACTGGCTGGCCCTGACCCTGGAACGTGAGACCGGCGGCCCGGCCGGGCGGGAGCAGAAGTTGCGCATCACCCCCGCGGTGGAACAGGGCGCGTTCTGGCAGGAGAGCCGCCAGCGCCTGCATACCCTGGCCGATGCCCTGGGAGACTATACCTCCGCCCTGCGCAGCCTGTTGCGCCGCTGCGAGGATCTGCCGGACAAGCTGCAGGAAAAGCTCGGCGACCAGTTGCTGGACACCGGCGGCATCGAGGGACGGCTCCAGGCCATGGTCGACGGCCTGCTGTTCTTCAGTGCCGACGCCGAGGGGTACTGCCGCTGGATGGAGGCCACGCGGGGTACACGGGGGGTGCAGGCACGTTTGTGCGCCGCTCCCCTGGATATCTCGGCCCAGGTCAAGGAGACCATCCTGGACCGCATCAAGACCATCATCGTCACCTCGGCCACCTTGACCGTGGGGGGCGACTTCACCTATCTGAAGAAACGGGCCGGTTTCGGCCTGCTCCCCCAGCAGCGCCTGACCGAACTGCGCCTGGCCTCCCCCTTCGACTACGCCTCCCAGGTGTTCGTGGCCGTGCCCGAGGACATGCCCGAACCGACCGCACCCGGCTTCCGCGAGGCGCTGGGGGAGCGCATCCTGCGGGCCGTGGCCATCGCAAAGGGGGGGGCCTTCGTCCTGTTCACCTCCTACGACCTGCTGAACAAGGTCTACAGCGCCCTGGCCCCCGATCTGGCCCGGCTGGGGATCAAGGCGATGAAACAGGGGGAGACCGGCCGCCATGCCCTGCTGGCCGGCTTCCGCAAAGAGGAGAACGCCGTGCTGTTCGGCACCGATTCCTTCTGGGAGGGGGTGGACGTGAAGGGTGATGCGTTGCGGCTGGTGATCATCGCCCGGCTGCCGTTTCAGGTGCCGACCGAACCGGTGCAGCAGGCACGGGCCGAACAGATCCAGGCGAAAGGCGGTGACCCGTTCCGGGAATTCTCGGTACCCCAGGCGGTGATCAAGTTCCGCCAGGGATTCGGCCGGCTGATCCGCAGCCGCGACGACCGCGGAGCGGTGTTGATCCTGGACCGCCGGGTGACCACCAAGGGATACGGCAGGATCTTCCTGCGTTCACTGCCGGACACGGCGCTGATTACGGGGGATTCCGGGGAGGTTTTTGCAAAGATGGAGGCGTTCTTCGGCGGGAGGGCTTAAACAAATCTGAAACAATCCGTGGCGAACATTTTTTGTTTCAGTCCGCCTGCTTCATCCGTTTCCTGGCGCTGAAATTGAAGCACTGGAAGTAGGTCAGACAGATCAACAGGAAGGCAATGATTGTGGTGGCCAGCACCAGCGGCGCTCCGGCCGCCTTTTTCGCATCCGGGGCCAGGGCCGCGAAGGCGATGAAAAAGGCGATGGCGCAGACTTTCCAGAGATCGCCGATCAGCCGTTTCTTGCGCAGCGCCACCTGCGCCTCCTTGGAGAGGTCGTCCGCGCACCCTTCCATCTCCACACCGGCGTCGCGCCAGGCCAGCTTGTAGATCGGGTACAACAGGATCAACTGGAACACGACTCCCGAGGCAATACTGGTCATGAACTGCTGCGGCCTGCCCAACGCCGCGAACTGGTGCTGGAACTGCAGAGCCACATAGACCAGCATCGCCAGCAACAGGGCCTGGACGACACGGTAGATCATCATGGTGCGGTGAAGGCGCTTGAAGTCGACAATGGGCATGGCGTACTCTCCGAATGAACTCTCTGATTGCGCGGACAGCGCCCAGAGGTTATAACAGAACAGACGGATAAAAGACAAGCCCCTCGTAGGGGAGTTTTGCACCCTGGCCCGCATCATTCGGTACCCCGCATGAAACTCATCCGCAGATTATTCCACCCGGTCATGGCCCTGATCGCCATCCAGTTGGTCTGGATCACCCTGGTGGTGTTCTGGATCTACTGGTTCATCGGAAAACACCGCGAATTCCGGGCGCTTGCGGAGAAATACCGCCCGGAACTGTTGGGGCAGGGCTTCAACTGGATCGTCATGGCTGAAGGCCTGGCGATGCTGGCCGTCATACTGGCCGGCGTGTACGTCATCTTTCTGTACTGGAACCGCCAGAACGCCCTCTACCTGCAACAGCGGGGCATCATCTCCCAGGTGACCCACGAACTCAAATCACCGCTTGCCTCGATCCAGCTTCACCTGGAAACGATCCGCCTCCGCCGCCTGCCGCAGGAAAAGCTGGACGCCTTTGTGGACACCATGCTCATGGACACGGAGCGGCTGCACTACCTGATCAACAACCTGCTCATGGCCGCTCGCCTGGAGCAGCGCCGCAAGCCGGCCGAACGGCGTCTGACCGACATCTCGGCGCTGGTCGAGGAGTACGTGGGCCGCGAGCGGGCCAAACTGCCCCAGGGGGGCAGCATCTCGCTGGACACCGAGGCCGGGGTCAAGGCGACTGTCGACCCGGAAGAGATGGGCATGGTGCTGCGTAACGTCTTCGAAAACGCCGTGCTCTATTCCCCGGAAAGTCCCGACATCACGGTGCGCCTCACCAAATCCGGCGGGGCCGTGCGCCTCTCGGTCCAGGACCATGGCCGCGGCCTGGAACGAAAGGAACTCAAAAAGGTCTTCGGCATGTTCTACCGCGTCCACCCTTCGGGAGAAAACGTGCGAGGGACCGGATTGGGGCTCTATATCGTCCAGTCCATTGTCCGGGGATACGGGGGAACCGTTGCCGTTGAGAGCGAAGGGCTCGGCAGGGGATGCACCGTCGTCATCACCCTGCCGGCAGCCGGAGGTTTGAAAACTCACCCATGAACTCAGACAAACCGCACATCATGCTGGTGGAGGACGAGATCCACCTGGCGCGCGGCATCTGCTTCAACCTGGAGCAGGAAGGGTGCCGTGTCAGCCACTTCGAGTCCGGCGAAAAGGCGCTGCAGGCCCTGGAGGTCGAGCATTTCGACCTGATCATTCTGGATGTCATGCTGCCCGGCATGGACGGTTTCCAGGTGTGCCGCGCCGTGCGGACGCTGGATGCCCGCGTGCCGGTGCTGATGCTGACCGCCCGCTCCGAGGATACGGACCGGGTGGAGGGGCTGGAAAACGGCGCCGACGACTACCTCACCAAACCGTTCAATCTGGTGGAATTCCTGTTGCGGGTCAAGGGGATGCTACGGCGTTCGTCATGGTACCGCCCCGATCCGGTGGAGGAGGCCTACCGTTTCGGCGATAACGAGGTATTTCTGCTCTCCTACCGGGCCAGGACGGCCCAGGGGGAGATTGATCTGACCGAAATGGAGGTGCGCGTGCTCTCGCTCTTTTTCCAGAAGGAGGGGGAGATCATTCCACGCGGCGAACTGCTCCATTCGGTCTGGGGCTACACCAGCGACACCGAAACCAGGACCCTGGACAACTTCGTCGTCCGTCTGCGACGATACTTCGAGCCGGACCCGGGCAAGCCGGTCCATTTCCAGACCGTGCGCGGGGTCGGGTACCGCTTCAGCAGGAAAGGATGACCGAACCCCGCCATTCCCGCCCTCGCCAAAAGGAAAGGGCCGCTCTTCGCGGCCCTTTCATGCTTTGTGAAGCATTGTAACCTCCTCTATGCTTCGTTTTTCACTACCGCCTTGATCCCTTTTGCCATGCCGATCATCATCAGGACTGCCGGCATTACCTGCATGGCCACTATCAGGGAGCAGAAGCCGAGGAAAATCCAGGAAAAGATCCCGCTGTTGTCCATGTGCGGGGTTGAGGCTGCGAATGCCGTTACCGGGGCGATGGTTCCAATAATGGTGGCTAATGTTTTCATGACGTCCTCCTTTTTATGTGGTGATCCTTAGTGCTCTTGACCTTTATCTAGCATCGGTCGTGCCAAGAGGACCCGGCATGGCCACATCCATACATAACGTACTGATATATCTGTTTTTATTTATTCAACCACGTTGAGGGAGAATAACATTGCCGGGTACACCCGCTGGGGTCATTGTATAGCAAAGCGATACACCGGACGTAGCGGCCATGTTCCGCAAAGCCCCTGTTGGCGGCACTTCATGACGGATTATCCACGTGTAGCCGGCATATATACGCCGCATTCTGAATACAGATGGACCTGATATATGCATAAACTCCTCACACCATTTCTCCCTGTTCACGCTTCCACCCCACAAAAAACAGTAAAACACCGCCCCATGTTGTGCTACGCTGGCACCATTCGTGATTTCAAAGGACGGTCTGCGTGAAACACCTGATCCTCGGCACCGCCGGACATATTGACCACGGCAAGACCTCGCTGGTCAAGGCCCTGACCGGCATTGACACCGACCGGCTGAAAGAGGAGAAGGCGCGCGGCATCACCATCGAATTGGGCTTTGCCCACCTTGACCTTCCGGGTGGGCTTTCTTTCGGCATCGTGGATGTGCCGGGCCACGAACGTTTCGTGCGCGCCATGGTGGCCGGCGTGGGGGGAATGGACCTGGTCATGCTGACCATTGCCGCCGACGAGGGGATCATGCCCCAAACCCGCGAGCACCTGGATATCCTGCGCCTGTTGGGAGTGAAGGCGGGCCTGGTGGCGTTGACCAAACGCGACATGGTGGACCCGGAGTGGCTGGGGCTGGTGACCGAGGAGGTGCGTGACTTCGTGGCCGGCAGCTTCCTGGAGGAGGCGCCGATCGTACCGGTTTCGTCCCGGAGCGGCGAAGGACTGGAGGAGCTGAAAAGGGAGCTGGCCCGTCTGGCCGAAACAGCGGCGGAGAAGCGGCACGAGGGACAGTTCCGGCTGCCGGTGGACCGGGTCTTCACCGTGGCCGGCTTCGGCACCGTGGTGACCGGGACGCTGCTCTCCGGCGAAATCCGGGTGGGGGACGAGTTGGAACTGCTCCCCGGCGGCCTGGAGGGGAAGGTGCGCGGCATCCAGGCCCACGGCGCCAGGCAGGAGACGGGGGTGGCCGGGCAGCGCCTGGCGGTGAACCTGCAAGGGATCGATCTGGATCAGGTGCGGCGGGGTGAGGTGGTGGTACCGCGGGATGCGTTCCGGCCCACCCGGGCGGTGGACGCCCGCCTCGACCACCTGGCCTCGGCACCCCACGACCTGAAACACCGTGCCACCCTGCGGCTCCATTCGGCCACCTACGAGGTGCCGGCCCAGGTGATCCTGCTGGACCGGGATCTGCTCAGGCCCGGGGAAAGCGCCCATGTACAGTTGCGCCTCAAGAACCCCGCCCTTTTGCTGGCCGGGGACAGCTACATCCTGCGGGCCTCCTCGCCGGCCGCCACCGTGGCCGGCGGCGTAGTGCTGGACCCTTTCCCGCCACGCCGACGGCGCAGAAGCGACGAGGCGTTGCGGCTCCTGAACGCCCTGGAGAATGACGAACACCAGTTGACCGTTGCCCTGCTGATCAGCCAGGGTCTGCTCTCCGGGATACGGTTTGACGACATCCTGCTTCGTTCCGGTATCCCCCGCAAGATGCTGGAGGCGGCCCTGGCGACTCTGCTCACCAGTGGAGAAGTGGTGCAGATGACCCGCGAACCGCGCATCTACCTGGCACGCGAGGCGGTTGAAACGTTGAAGAAGGGGCTCGTGGACGAGTTGACCGCATATTTGGCAGCCCATCCGCTCAAGGAGGGGATTGCCAAGGAGGAACTCAAGACACGCCTGCCCAAGCGGAGCGACCAGCGCTTCTTCACCCCGCTCCTGGTGGCCCTGGAGCGGGACGGCCTGGTGATCCCGGACCGGGAGATCGTCAAACCGGCTGGACCGGCCGCCCGTCCGAATGTTGCCACCAGCGGGCTGGAAAGCGGTATGGCGGCCTTCATTGCGGAAGGTGGGATCGAGCCCCCCACGGTGAAGGCGATCATGGAGCGTTTCCGCTGCGATGAAAAGCAAGTGCGCGACAACCTGGCGCTGCTGGCCAGAAACGGCCAGGTAGTGCGCATCTCCGCCGACCTGTTCTACGGTGCCGTCGCCTTGGACGGCCTGCGGGAGAAACTGGTTGCCCTGCTGCGGGAGAAGGGCGAGATCATCCCGCCCGATTTCCGGGAACGGACCGGCCTGTCGCGCAAATTCCTGATACCGCTTCTGGAACACTTCGACAACGAGAAGGTGACCATACGGGTGGGGGACAAGCGGGTGCTGCGCCGCAAATAATATCCGACGCTCTCAACGGACTTGAAAAAAACGCCGGACACGAAGCCTGCGTGTAACGCTGTAGATGGACTTTTTACGAATCCGCCTTTCCACACACCTCCACCGCCACATCATACAGCGTACTTCCCCGGCCGCAGTCGGTCAGGCGCTGGGACGTCAGGCAATTCACCCCTCCCCCGCCCGGGATGAACTCGCGCCACCAGACCCCTTCCGTGACCACCGTTCCCGCCGGCACCCGCTCCGTTACCTTCAGGCAAAATCCGACCTCTCCCCGGTGGTTGTACGCCACCACTTCGCTCCCGGCCGCACAATGCCGCGCCTCCGCATCGGCCGGGTTCATCATCAGGGTCTGTCCTTTCTGCGGCAGCCGCAGTTCGTCCTGCTCGTAGAAGGAGGAGTTGAGGGCAAAGGGGGTTGTCGCCGGCTGCAGCCGCAACGGGAAGCCATCCCCTTCCGCATGGGTGGGGAGCAGGCGCGGCAACGGTTCCGGCTCGCGTTCGTTCCGGATCTCGATCCTCCCCGAAGGGGTCTGCCAGGGGCGTAACGGGTCACGGGGAGGTGCCAGGAAAACCGGCTCCCCCTTTCGCAGGCGCTCGGTGCTTGCTTCATCGCGCCAGGGGGTCTCTAAGGCCAGCAACTGCTCGACCAGGTCGTCGGCTGATTGCCGGAAGAACGGCTCTTCCCATCCCATCCCTTGGGCTAGGAGAGAAAAGACCTCCCAGTTGGATTTTGCCTCCCCCACCGGCGGGATGACCGCGCCGCACCGTTGGCTGTGGTAGCCGCCGTAGCAGCGGTACAGGTCGCCCTGCTCCAGGGAAGAGGTGGCCGGCAGCACGATGTCGGCGTAACGGGCCGTGTCGGTCAGGAAACGCTCGTGCACCACGGTGAACAGGTCTGCGCGCCCAAGCCCCCGGATCACGGCGTTCTGATCAGGGGCCACGCTCGCCGGGTTGGAATGGTAGCAGTACAGTGACATGACCGGTGGGGCGGAAAGCTCGTTCAAGGCATGCCCGAGCTGGTTCATGCTGACCAGACGGATGGGTTCCCGGATGAAATCCTCCCGCGTCACCTTGTGCAGGGGAAAGGCCGGACCGGTGGAGGTCCCCGTAAAGACCCCGCCGCCGGGGCGCTGCCAGGCGCCGCTGACCGCCGGCAGACAGGCGATGGTGCGCACGGTCATGGCGCCGTTTCCGTAGCGGGTCAGGCCGCCCCCTAGGCGGATGAAAGGGGCCCTGGCACGGGCGTATTCCAGCGCCAGGCGCCGGATGGTTTCGGCAGGCAGGCCGCAGATCGGGGCCATCCGCTCCGGGGCGCAGTCCGGCAGGACCTTTGCGGCGAATTCGTCGAAACCGAGCACGTTGTCGCGGATAAACGCCGCGTCCGCCAGCCCCTCGCGAACCATGCAGTGCAGCATCCCCAAGGCCAGGGCGCCGTCGCCGCCGGGCCTGACGATGAAGGCCTCGTCGGCGGCCTCGCAGGTCGGGGTGCGGTAGGTATCGATGGCCCACAACCGGGCGCCGTTGCGCTGGGCCTCCCGGGCGTCGCGCATGGCATGGATGCTGGTGGCGACGGCGTTGATGCCCCACAGGATGACCAGGTCGCTCTGCCGCATCCCACCGGGGTCCATGGCCGGTGTATCGCCCATGATCTGCTTCCAGCCGGCATCCTTGGCCGGTGAGCAGATGGTCCGCTCCAGCCGTGAGGCCCCCAGGTAATGGAAGAAGGCATGCCCGCTGTTCCTCTGCACCAGCCCCATGGTGCCGGCATAGGAATAGGGGAGGATGCATTCGGCGCCGTGCGTGGCGATCAGTTCCCGCCAGCGGGAACAGATGCGCTCGATGGCCTCGGCCCAGGAGATGGACACAAAGGCGCCCTCGCCCTTGGCGCCGCTTCGCAGCAGGGGCCGGGTCAGGCGGCGGGCGGAGTGGACGGTTCGCTCGTAATGGTTCATCTTGGGACAGAGCAGCCCTCGAGTGACCGGGTGGTCCGGATCGCCGCTCACCCGCAGGGCGCGGCCGTCCTCCACCTCCACCAGCATGCCGCAGGTGTCGGGACAATCAAAGGGACAGACGGAACGGACGGTGAACCTGCTCATGGATATCCTCCTTTAAACGCTGTCCGTCACTATATCCGAATCCAAAAAACATTTGCAGATGAAATCGAATGGTGATAACCAGATTACCATTCGATTTCCCAGGGGGCGCACATGTCGAATCAGCCCGACATCCTGCATTACGCCGTTTCCGTGGTCGGCAAGGACCGAACCGGCATCGTGGCCGGCATCTCCGAGGTGTTGTTCCGCCTCGGCTGCAACCTCGCCGACTCCAGTTGCACCATGCTGGCCGGCGAATTCGCCATGATACTGATCGTCTCCCACCCCCGCCCGTTCGGCAAAGGACACCTGTTCGACGAACTGAAGCCGGTCTGCGACGGGCTGGGCATGTCCCTGGCCGTGCGCACCCTGCATCCCGACGAGGCGGCGCGCCAGGAGACGCGCGGGGAGATCTGCATGGTGTCCGTCTACGGGGCCGACCAGCCGGGCATCGTGTACCGGGTGGCCCGCGAACTGGCCGGGTTGGGGGTCAATATCACGGATCTCAACACCAGACTGATCGGCACCCCGGCCGAACCGGTGTACGTGATGATGCTGGAGGCGGCCCTCCCGGACGGGCAAACCCCGGAGACGCTGACAGCACTGCTGGACAACCTGAAAAAGGAACTGAACGTGGAGATCGGTGTGCGGGCCATTACACCGGTCGCGCTCTGAGACATGCCGATTCAACCGATCCTGCATTATCCCCACCCGGTGCTGAAAAAGCTCTGCAACCCGGTGGAGACCATTGACAGCGCCATCCTCACCCTGGTCGCGGACCTTATCGACACCATGCATGCCGGCCCCGGCTCGGTGGGCGTGGCCGCTCCCCAAATCGGCGTCACCTTGCGGGTCTGCGTGGTGGACGTATCAGCCAGCCGTAACGGCAAGGAGAACAACCACGGTCTGCTCCTCATGATCAATCCGCTGATCGTCAGCCGCAACGGAGCGGCCATCATGCGCGAGGGGTGCATGAGCGTGCCGGACTACACCGGCGACGTGGAGCGGGCCACGGAGATCACGGTTCGGTTCCGGGAACCGGAAGGGAACGAACGGGAAATCATTGCCACCGGTTTCGAGGCGGTGGCCATCCAGCACGAGATGGACCACCTGGACGGGGTGTTGTTCCTGGACCGGATCGTCAGCCTCAAGACCGGACTGTTCCGTAGAAAGAACTACTCGTAGGTGCGCACGTCGCTGAGCCGACATCAACTTGACCACCAGGAGGACCCATGGCCGAACTTCTGACCAAAAAGGACCAGCGGGAACTGCTCAAGATCGCCCGCGATACCATTACGACTTTCGTCACCACCGGCAAGGCTCCTCCCGTCGAGACGGCCTCCCCGAGACTCAACGCCGCAAGCGGCTGCTTCGTGACCGTCAAGCAGCAGGGACATTTGCGCGGCTGCATCGGCAACTTCGTGTCCGACCAGCCGCTCTACCGGCTGGTTCAGGAAATGGCCCGGGCGGCCGCCACCCAGGATCCCCGTTTCTACCCCATGAAGCCCCACGATCTGGAGGATTTCTCGCTGGAGATCTCGGTGCTCTCGCCGTTGAAGAAAATTTCCGCCATCGAGGAGATCCAGGTCGGACGGCACGGCATCTATATCGTCAAGAACAGTTACCGCGGGGTACTGCTCCCCCAGGTGGCCACGGAATACGGCTGGGACCGGGACACCTTCCTGAGGCACACCTGTCTCAAGGCCGGTCTGCCTGAAGACGCCTGGCAAAAGGAGTGCGATATCTTCATCTTCAGCGCGCTGGTGTTCGGGGAGGAGTAACGGAGCACACGCGCCCGACGGCAAGGTGCTGGACAGTGGGGCGATCTGGGACTAAGATACTCCCATGACTTCCAGTGAATATGGCGTCGCGAGGGTGGGGTGGGGAGAGGAGAAATGTTCCATTTGGATGGTTGCACAGGAGATTGATATGACGAAGAACAAAAAAACAGGCTACGCAGTAGTTATGGTTCTGTATGCCGTGTTGTTCGTTCTCCAGCCAGTCGGAGCCATGTTACTAGTGGGATTCGCGGCGTTTATCTTCTTACTGGATACGTTCTTCGGTGGGCCTCGTCCACACTGCAATTGCAAAAATAACGAAGAGGGTTGTGGGTATACCACCTACTCGCCGAGCTTTCCCGCTCCCTTCCGCATTCTGCTTTTCGGGTTGAGCCTGGCCGCACTCTGCGGCTGCGATGACGGCGGCGAACACACTGCCGCAGCGCCCGACTACGCTCAAGCATCGGCGTGGCTCGCCCTTCCCGGGCCCGACTCGATCATGAACGACGTTCCGCCCGGGAGCGGCCTCTCCAACCTGCAAAGCGTCGCACCGGCCGACGTTTTCTACGTGCTGCCGACGACGGGAAATCAGCCGCAAAGCGCCGGGCCGACCAATCCGTACGACGATCCGGCCGCGTTTGCGTTCGCGCAGAAGATCGGCGCGATGCAGGCGACTCCGTTCAACAATGTCGGCCGCATCTACGCGCCGCTCTATCGCGGCGTGAACAACTGGGTGTGGGGTTCGCCGCTGGGCTCCGCGCAAGCACCGCTCGACCTTGCGTACAGCGACGTGAAGCGCGCGTTCGACTACTATCTCGCGCACTACAACAACGGTCGGCCGTTCATCCTGGCCGGTCACAGCCAAGGCGACGTGCACCCGATGCGGTTGATCTATGACGAGATCGCCGGGACACCGCTCGCGAACCGGCTTGTTGCCGCATACGTGATCGGTCAGCCGGTCGCGACGAATTTCTTCGACGCGTATGTGAATGTGAAGGCATGTCAATCGGCGATCGATCTCGGCTGCCAGATCACCTACGACACCTACGACGACGCGATACCCGCGGGGGACAAGGATTCCTTGGTCGAGAAGTGGTCGAGGGAGCAGTATTACTGGCTGCCGCAGGCGCGCGCCTGGGTCGAACCCAGTCCGCCGTACTATCCGTCGATGAACCCGCTGACCTGGAGCTATTCATCTGCGCCGGTCGACGAATCGGCGAATCTCGGCTCGATGCAGACGCACATCGTCGTCCCGGTCGCGCCCGGAACGCCGCGACTCGAACCGCTGATCGTTCCCGGTCCGGTCGGCGCGCGTTCGGCGCCGGGCGCACTCTTCGTTTCGCCGACCCCGCCACGTCCGCAGTTCAGCGTCATCTACGACGGCGGAGAGGCGCTGGCTCTGCCGATCTACCACACGATCGACTTCCAGCTCTTCTGGATGAACATCCGCGTGAACGCACGCGATCGCACCAATGCGTGGCTGCAGCGAGCCGGCGCGATCTATCCGCTGATCACGGGTCCGATCACCGCAACTGCGACGAGCGGTGCGCCATTCTCTTATGCGACGGCAACGATCAACGCGGCAACCAACTTCGCTGCGACCGGCTTGCCACCGGGGCTCTCGATCGATGCGACGACCGGGAACATCTCGGGTACGCCTGCCCAAGCCGGAACGTACGCCGTGAAGATCGTTGCGAGCACCGCCGCCGGCTCGTCGACCGGCGAGCTTTGGCTTACCGTACGTTAGCTGCTCTAAGACCAACAATAGATCACTGCCCCATGTCCCCATTCAATCTCACCACCTCATACACCCCCCGCGGTGACCAGCCCCAGGCCATCGAGGAACTGGCGGCAGGCATCGAGCGGGGCGACCGGCATCAGGTACTGCTCGGCGTTACCGGCTCGGGCAAGACCTTTACCGTGGCCAACGTTATCGCCCAAACCGGCCGGCCGGCCCTGGTGCTGGCCCCCAACAAGACCCTGGCAGCCCAACTGTACGGCGAATTCAAGGAGCTTTTCCCGGATAACGCCGTGGAGTATTTCGTCTCCTATTACGACTACTACCAGCCAGAGGCCTATCTCCCCACCACCGGTACCTTCATCGAGAAGGACTCCTCCGTCAACGACGAGATCGACAAGATGCGCCACTCGGCCACCCGCAGCCTGCTGACCCGGCGCGACGTGATCATCGTGGCCTCGGTCTCCTGCATCTACGGCATCGGCTCGCCCGAGGCCTACGCCAGCCTGCACATCTTCTTTCACCAGGGGGAGGAGTACGGCCGCGACACGCTCTTGAAAAAACTGGTGGAGATCCAGTACGACCGCAACGACACCGATTTCCACCGCGGCACCTTCCGGGTGAGGGGAGACGTGGTGGAGGTCTTCCCGGCCTACGACAGCGACAAGGCGCTACGCATCGAGTTCTTCGGGGACGAGGTGGAGGCGATCAGCGAGATCGACCCGCTGCGGGGCGTGGTACTGAACCGTCTCCCCAAGTGCGCCATCTACCCCGCCTCGCATTACGTCTCCACCCGGGAGACTCTGGAACGGGCGGTGGAGCAGATCCGCGTGGACCTGGGGGAGCGTCTCCGCTATCTCCGCGCTCAGAACATGTTGCTGGAGGCCCAGCGCATCGAGCAACGCACCTTCTTCGACATCGAGATGATGGAGGAGATGGGCTTCTGCCAGGGGATCGAGAACTACTCCCGCTACTTCGACGGTCGCACGGAGGGGGAGCCCCCCTACACCCTGATCGACTACTTTCCGGACGACTTCGTGCTGTTCGTGGACGAATCCCACATCACCATCCCCCAGGTCGGGGGCATGTACCGCGGCGACCGCTCGCGCAAGGAGACCCTGGTCCAGTACGGTTTCCGCCTGCCGGCAGCCCTTGACAACCGGCCGCTCAACTTCCCGGAGTTCGAAAAGCGCATCCGCCAGGCGGTCTACGTGTCGGCAACCCCGGCGGATTTCGAGATGGAGCGGAGCGGCGGCGTGTTCGTGGAACAGGTCATCCGCCCCACGGGACTGGTGGATCCGGTGATCGAGGTGCGGCCGGCGACAGCGAACGCGGAAGGAGCGGTTGGCCAGGTAGACGACCTGCTCCACGAGGTGCGCCTGACCGTGGCCCGTGGCGAGCGGGTGCTGGTGACGACCCTGACCAAGCGCATGGCAGAGGAATTGACCAACTACTACCGGGAACTGGGGGTACGGGTGCGCTACCTGCACTCGGACATCGTCACCATCGAGCGGATGGAGATCCTGCGCGATCTGCGACTGGGGGAATACGATGTGCTGGTGGGTATCAACCTGCTGCGCGAGGGGTTGGACCTGCCCGAGGTTTCGCTGGTGGCCATCCTGGACGCCGACAAGGAGGGCTTCCTCCGTTCGGCCCGTTCCCTGATCCAGACCTGCGGCCGGGCAGCCCGCAACATCAACGGCCGGGTGCTGATGTATGCAGACACGATCACCCGCTCCATGCGGGCCTGCATCGACGAGACCGAACGCCGCCGCGCCAAGCAGTTGGCCTGGAACCAGGAGCATGACATCACTCCCGAAACGGTCAAGAAGGGGATGCGCACCATCCTCGATTCCATCGAGGAGAAAGATTACTACACCCCTCCCGGCGGCGTGGCGGAAACCCCGGAGGAGTACGGCGTGCACCTCAAGGACATCCCCAAACTGGTCAAACGATTGCGTAAAGAGATGCTGGCCGCGGCCAAGACGCTTGATTTTGAAAAGGCGGCGGAACTGCGCGACCGGGTCAAGAGGTTGGAGGAGACGGAGCTGGCGCTGCGGTGAACCTGAATCCCGAACATCTCACCCGCCATTACCACGAAACCGGATCGCTCGACCATAAAACGGCGCGTGCCTTCCAAAAAGCAATCCTGGCCCATTTTCACGCCAATCCCCGCCCCATGCCCTGGCGCGAAACCCGCGATCCCTACCATATCCTGGTGTCCGAGATCATGCTCCAGCAGACCCAGGTGGAACGGGTCAAGGCCAAATATGCCGAATTTCTGGCCGCCTTTCCCACCCTGGCCCACCTGGCCAACGCACCGCTGCCGGAGGTCCTGCGGACCTGGCAGGGGCTGGGCTACAACCGCCGCGCCATAGCCCTCAAACGCTGCGCCGAAGAGATCGCCGGCCGCTTTGACGGCCGGTTTCCGACCGGTATCGACGACCTGCTCTCCCTCCCCGGCATCGGCCCCTACACGGCCCGCGCCGTGGCCGTCTTTGCCTTCGGAGGAGCGGAACCGTTCATTGAAACCAATATCCGCACGGTGTTCATCCATTTCTTTTTCCATGGCCGGGATCAGGTCGCCGACCGGGAGGTCATGCCGCTGGTGGAGGCTACGCTGGACCGGGGGAATCCCCGCGCATGGTACTACGCCCTGATGGATTACGGGGTGATGCTCAAGCAGCGCCATCCCAACCCCGGCCGCCGCAGTGCCCACCACATCCGCCAGTCACCCTTCAAGGGATCGAACCGTGAACTGCGGAGCCGCATGCTGCGGGCGATCATGGATCAACCGGGGTTGACGGGGAACGCGCTGGCGGCGCTGCTTGGAGCGGAAACGGAACCGATTGGGAGAAATCTGGAGGCACTGGAGCGGGAAGGGTTCATAAAGCGGCGAGGAAAAAGCTACGCCATAACAGGGCACCAAACATAGAAAAGGGGTGACACGCTTGGGCGTCACCCCTTCTTCAGCAACAGCGATCCGTCAGGATCTTATTTCTTGTGACATTCGCCGCACTTCACAGGGCCCTTGCCACCATCGGCATGACACTTTTTGCAGGTGTTATGCGCCCAGTCCTTGCCGAGATCGGCAATCTTGCCGGGACCCTTTTCGTGACACTTTTTACAGTCCTTCAGCAGGTCCTGGTGCTGCTTGTGCGTGAAGGTTACATTGCCGTTTTTTGCCGGCAGTGTAATCGTTTCGGGACCGGCAGCAATGGCTGTTCCGGCAAAGGCAACGAGGGCAAGCATGGTGATAACGGTCTTTTTCATCTGTTCATCTCCTTTGGTTTTGTGGTGTACCGCCCCATTCGGCGTCTGTGCCTGCGGTTGGAATATCGTTTAATTCGTTTTATGATCTTCCGTGCCTGTATACGTCTCCGACAGGTTCGTATCATAACGCGTGCCAAAAACAAGTCAAGTCCTAATGTTCTGAAATGCCAGCATGCAACCATATCGCACCAGTCGGTTGCAGCGACGATTTTGCCGCAATTGAGGCGGCCTCCGGTTCATTTGGGATACCGCCACTGATGAATCGGCCCCCCGAAAATCCTTGTCATCCCCGATCGTTCATGTAAGATTGACGCATTGGACGGTACCACACCCGGATGGAGGATATGGAACATGAAACAACTTAACAACAGACGCGGCTTTACCCTGATCGAGATCATGGTGGTGATCGTCATCCTGGCGCTCCTGGCAGCCCTGGTCGGTCCCAAGATACTGGGGCGCACCGATGACGCCAAGATCCAGACCACCAAGACACAGATCAGAAGCCTGGAATCGGCGCTCAAGCTCTACAAGCTCGACAATGGCGTCTACCCCACTACCGAACAGGGGCTGAACGCGTTGGTGGCAAAGCCGACCGTCGGCGTCATCCCCAAGAATTACAAGGAAGAGGGCTACCTGGAGAGCAAGCAGGTCCCCAAGGATGGCTGGGGCAACGACTACATCTATGTCTCGCCCGGTGAACATGGTGATTATGATCTGTCATCCTACGGAACCGACGGCGTCAAGGGTGGCGAAGGCAAAAACAGCGACATCACCAGTTGGGATATGAAATAATCGTCCTTTTCCAGATTACTGTTGAATTTTCAAATTTCCGCGCTATAGTGGTTGCCTAACTCATTATTTTTATTATGAATAAACGTTTTTAGCGTGTGTAAATCAGCGAACGTTATTATCCAATGAGGAGGCAGCACAATGGTGCAGAAGTTTGTGTATTTTTTCGGCAATGGCCAGGCGGAAGGCCGGGCCGAGATGAAAAACCTGCTGGGGGGTAAGGGGGCCAATCTGGCCGAGATGTCCAGCATCGGGCTGCCGGTCCCCCCCGGCTTTACCATCACCACCGAAGTCTGTACCGAGTTTTACAAGAATGACCGGCAGTATCCCGCATCCCTGGCCGCCGAAGTTGCCGCCAACCTGAAGAAGGTTGAGGAACTGATGGGCAAGAAGTTCGGCGACCCCCAAAACCCCCTCCTCGTCTCGGTCCGTTCCGGGGCCCGCGCCTCCATGCCGGGCATGATGGACACCGTCCTCAACCTGGGCCTCAATGACACCACCGTGCAGGGCATCATCTCCCAGAGTGGGGACGAGCGCTTTGCCTACGACGCCTATCGCCGTTTCGTGCAGATGTACTCCGATGTGGTCATGGGGTTGGAAAAAAATATTCTCGAACATCTTCTGGAGCAGAAGAAGGAAGAGCGGGGTGTCCATCTGGATACGGACCTGGCGGCGGCCGACTGGAAGGATCTGGTCGGACAGTTCAAGGCCAAGATCAAGGCGGTGCTCGGCCAGGAGTTCCCCGAGGAGCCCGAGGCCCAACTGTGGGGCGCCATCGGCGCCGTGTTCGGCTCCTGGATGAACCAGCGCGCCATAACCTACCGCAAGCTCAACAGCATTCCCGCCGATTGGGGCACCGCCGTCAATGTCCAGTCCATGGTGTTCGGCAACATGGGCGACGATTGCGCCACCGGAGTGGCCTTTACCCGCGACCCCTCCACCGGCGAGAACTATTTCTTCGGCGAATATCTGGTCAATGCCCAGGGTGAGGACGTGGTGGCCGGCATCCGCACCCCCCAGCCGATCAACCGTGCCAAGGCCACCAATCTCCCACCCATGGAAGAGGTCCTACCCGAATGTTACCGGCAACTAGCCGGTATCCGCGACCTTCTGGAGCGGCATTACAAGGACATGCAGGACATCGAGTTCACCATCGAAAAAGGCAAGCTCTTCATGTTGCAGACCCGAAACGGCAAGCGCACCGCGCCTGCGGCCATCAAGATCGCCGTGGATATGGTCAGGGAGGGGCTGATCAACGAGAAAGAGGCGGTCAAGCGCGTCGCTCCCGGCCAGTTAGACCAGTTGCTACATCCCTCCCTCGATCCCAATGCCGTGAAAACGGTCATTGCCAAGGGTTTGCCGGCATCGCCGGGCGCCGTTTCCGGCGCGGTGGTCTTCAGCGCCGACGAAGCCGAGGCCGAGGCCAAGACCGGCCGCAAGGTGATCCTCGTGCGCATCGAGACATCACCCGAAGATATCCATGGCATGCATGCCGCCCAGGGTATCCTCACGGCCCGCGGCGGCATGACCTCCCACGCGGCGGTCGTGGCGCGCGGCATGGGCAAATGCTGTGTGGCGGGCTGCGGAGACATCAAAGTGGATTATACCGGTGAGCGCTTCGTTGCCAAGGGGGGTGTTGTGGTCAAAAAGGGCGACACCATCACCCTGGACGGCTCCTGCGGCGAGGTTATGCTGGGCGCGGTGCCCACGGTTTCGCCGGCCATGACCGGAGATTTTGCCCAGTTGATGCAGTGGGTGGATCAATTCCGCACCATGAAGGTGCGTACCAACGCCGACACGCCCCACGATTCCAGGGTTGCCCGCGAGTTCGGTGCCGAGGGGATCGGCCTGTGCCGGACCGAACATATGTTCTTCGATGCCGAACGCATCGCCGCTGTGCGTGAGATGATCCTGTCCGACGAGCTGGAGGGCCGCGAACGGGCCCTGACCAAGATCCTGCCCATGCAGAAGGGGGACTTCATCGGCATCTTCCGCGAGATGAAGGGACTGCCGGTGACCATACGCCTGCTCGATCCGCCGCTGCACGAGTTCCTGCCCCAGGAAACAAAGGACCTCGAGGATCTTTCCCGCACCATGAAGGTGCCGGTCAACGCGCTCAAGCACAAGGTGGAAACCCTGCACGAGTTCAATCCCATGCTCGGCCACCGTGGCTGCCGCCTGGGAATCACCTTTCCCGAGATCTACGACATGCAGGTGCGGGCCATCATGGAGGCGGCCTGCGAGCTGGTCAAGAACGAAGGGTTCACCATCGTTCCGGAGATCATGATCCCGCTGATCGCCACGGCCAGGGAGTTGCAGGTGCTCAGGCAGAACGCCGTGGCCATCTGCGAGGAGACAATTGCCCGCTACGGCGTCAAGGTGGAGTATCTGATCGGCACCATGATCGAGCTTCCCAGGGCCGCCCTGACCGCCGACAAGATCGCCCACGAGGCGGAGTTTTTCTCCTTCGGGACCAACGACCTGACCCAGACCACCTTTGGCCTCTCCCGTGACGACGCGGGCAAATTCCTGCCGTTCTATGTCGACAGCGGCATCCTGCCGGAAGACCCCTTTGTCTCCCTGGACCAGGAAGGGGTCGGACAGTTGATAAAGATGGCCTGCGAGAAGGGGCGCGCAACCCGCAAGAACATCAAGCTCGGCATCTGCGGCGAGCATGGCGGTGATCCGGCTTCAGTCATTTTCTGCCACGGCATCGGGCTGGACTACGTTTCCTGTTCACCCTTCCGGGTGCCCATCGCCCGTCTGGCGGCTGCCCACGCGGCCTTGGCGTGACCCACACGATCTTTTGACAGCGCTCGCACGCCGGGCCCCGGGAGAGCTTCCCGGGGCCCGGCCAGCCGGGTCGTCGCCGGAATAACCACTTGACAGCTTTTCAGCTCACGTGGCATATTTTTGCCCGCTTGCCGCCGCTCCCACCACCACAAGGAATAACTCCCATGGCTCTCATTTTACTGATAGACGATTCGAGCTTTGCCCGCAATCTGGCCGGCAAGATACTCAAAAAGGCCGGCCATGAGATCGTGGAGGCTGAAGACGGACTCAAGGGCCTGAAGGCATTGAAAACCTGCTCGCCGGACTGCATCATTTCCGACATGCTCATGCCGGAAATGGACGGGCACAAGTTCCTGATGGCGTTGCGCGCCACCGCCTCGGATATACCGGTCATCATGCTCACCGCCGACGTTCAGGAGAAGACCCGCGCGATTTGCGTGGAACTTGGCGCCCTTGACGTCCTTTACAAGCCGCCTCGCGAGGACGCTCTCCTGGCAGCCGTGAAACAGGCCCTCGGCAGGAGAGGATAACGTGATCGCCATTACCACCGAACTGAGGGATGCACTTCGAGAGATCATCAACATCGGCGTCGGCAAGGCCGCAGGGATGCTCAACGAACTGCTCAACAACCACATCATTCTGGAAGTGCCGCAAGTGGCCGTGATCCCTTTTTCGGACATTGAGCGTGAATTCGGGCTCATGCGCACCTTGTCCGTATCTGCGGTTCGCCTCAGGTTCAAGGGCCCGATCACCGGGGTATCCTCGCTGGTATTCCCTCCCGACAGCGCGGCCAAACTCGTCGATATCCTCATGGGGGAGGAGCCGCTTTCCGACGACCTGGACGCCATCAAGATCGGCACGCTCAGCGAGGTGGGGAACATCATCCTCAATGCGGTCATGGCCTCCTTCAGCAACACTCTCGAAACACGTCTCAGCTATACCATCCCCGCGTACGTTGAGGGGAGCATGACTTCGGTCCTGCACCTCGACATGGAGCGAGACGCCCCGGTACTTTCCGCCACGACCCGCTTCACCGTGGAGAGCCACCGGATCGAAGGCGAGATCATCCTTTTGTTCGAGATCGGGTCATTCGACATCCTTAAAGCCGCGGTGGAGGCGGCGCCGAACTCCTGATACAGCTATGGGCACATACGAACACATGAAAGACCGTCTCGCCGTTCTCGACAACCTGCCCTTGGGTGCGCTGGTACTTCGCCGTGATTTCACGGTGGTTTACTGGAATGCATTGATCGAGGAATGGACCGGTGTCCCGCGCAAGGACATCATCGGGCAAACGATCACCGGGCGCTATCCCCATTTGGCGGAGTCCCGCTATGCCGACCGCATCGCTCCTCTTTTCGATGGCGGTCCTTCGGCCATCTTCTCCTCCCAGTTGCATCATCAATTCATCCCGACCTCGTTCCCCAACGGGCGAAGCCGCATTCAACACACCACCGTCACCCCTCTTCTGGTGGAGGACGACATCCATGCCCTGGTTTCGATCCAGGATGTAACCGACCTGACCCGGCTCGCCCAGAACTCGCGCGCCCTGCATACCCAGGCGCTGCGAGAGATCGAAGAGCGCAAAAAGGCCGAGGAGCAGCTCCGCTTGGCGACCTCCGTATTTGCAAGCACCAGCGAGGGGATTTTTGTTACCGACGCCAACGGCGTGATCCTCTCGACCAACCCCGCCTTCGAGCAGGTCACCGGCTACAGCGCCGCCGAGGTGGTGGGCAGTACGCCACGCATCCTCAAATCGGGGCGGCACGACCAGACCTTCTACGCCCACATCTGGGACCGCATCCTGCGCGAAGGGGTCTGGAAGGGGGAGATCTGGAACAAACGCAAGAACGGCGACATGTATCCGCAGGATATGACTATCAGCGCCATTCGGGATGAAAACGGATTCATCCGCAAATTTGCCGCCATCTTCAGCGATATTACCGAACGGAAGCAGATGGAGGAGCACCTCCGCTACATTTCAATGCATGATGGTCTGACCGGCCT
>JAATGX010000086.1 GCA_015688915.1 Desulfuromonadales bacterium | reverse complement strand
TTCCGCTCCCTTGACATTCAGGTCCACACCCTGCAACAAGCTCTTCTCCGCCTGATCGTAAGCCTTTTTTGCATCGCCCTTCAGCAACTCCAAAGCCTCGGCGTTTTTCCCCTGTCTCGACAGGTCGAGGAATGTCTTGTGATCATTCAAATAAATACCGAAGGCCTTGGCGAAGTCATCATAGAGCGTTTTTTCCTCGGGGGTGTCGACCAATTTCTGATATTCCGCTTCCTCTTTTTCAAAATCCACGATGGCGACGTTCATCAGTTTTTCATAGGTGGCCTGGTCCTCTTTCGTGGTGGAAAGTGCGTACATCAACTCCGCACGGCGGAGCAGGGAAAGTTGCAGGTCCATGGCGTAGAGGCGATTCGTGCCCGGCATCCAAACCGTGCCGAGTGTCACCGCGCCCTGGTTCACCCGTCCCATCTGGAAGGTGGCAAAGATACCGAGTAACGCTGTCAGTGCAATGATGCTGCCGAATGCAATGAAGAGTTTCGTGCCGATTTTGCGATTCCCCAGCCAGCTCATGACGTTCATGACCTCTTCTCCTTTGTGCAGATAGACGTGCCATTTGTTTCGACCAAGTAGAAATACCGCATAAAATGACCATAATTTAGAATTAATTCAATCTTTAATGGGGTTAATTACCCATTTAATGAGCTTTTTGTCAAGAAAATCATCATTGAATATTGTTTTTATTTTGGAGGAATAATGGTCAAATTTTTTTAACATACTGAATTTTAGGGGGAAATTATGAAATCCATGAAAGAGTTGTTGGGGGCCCGCATTAAGGAGTTACGTAAGGCACGCGGTTTTTCTCAGGAACAGTTGGCCGAGCTGGTGGGGGTCGAACCGAAGCATATCAGCCGCATCGAGGTGGGCGGCAGCTACCCCTCCCTCAACCGTGTGGAACTGATCGCCGTGGCGCTGGGTTCTCAGATCAAGGATCTTTTTGATTTCATGCATCTGGAAACCGCCGACATGCGCATTGTCGATATCGAAGCCGTGGTGAAAAGCCTGAAAGAGGATCAGCAGAGGTTGGTCTACAAGATCGTATGTGCGTTCAAGGAGTAACCGCTCGGCACATACGCCCTGTCGCTCAAACGCCCCGCGGGAATCTCTCGCGGGGCGTTTGGGTTCGTTGCCGGATTGTCGCCGGAAACCGGCTATTCCGTGGCCGGTTTCCGTGCCTGCGTGGCCGAAGAGGTGCGAACGCCTGCCACCGCCCACCATCCAATCACCCCGCAGGCGGCCATGGTGGCTATCATCGGCATCGCCGTCCCGTTGTGAGACATCCCCACAAACACTCCAGCCGTTGCCCCGAGTGAATATTGGATCGTTCCCAGAAGCGCCGAAGCGCTGCCTGCCGCCTTGTCGAAGGGGGCCATGGCAAGCGCGGTCACGTTGGGATAGAGAAGCCCGGTCATGCAGAGGCAGGCGAAAATGAGCAGCACCTGTGCCGGGAAACCGCCGAATCCGGTCAGCCCCACGGCTGCGAGCAGCAGGGCGGCCACCGCGTTGGCGGCGAATGCCGTGTTCAGGATCCGTTGCGCCGTGAAACGGCGCAGGAGCCGGCGGTTGACCTGGGAGGCGCCGATCAGTCCGCAGGCATTGGCGCCGAAGAAGAGGCCGAAGTGCTGGGGAGACACGCCGTGCAGCTCTATGAAGACCAATGGCGCACCCGAAATGTAGGAGAAATTGACGCCGGCGACGCACCCCAGCGCGACGGCATAACGGAGGTAGTGGCGGTTGCGGAGCAGGTGGCCGTACACGGCGGTCATCTCGGCAAAACTGCGGCGGATACGCCGTTCCGGCGGCAGCGATTCGGGAAGGCCCGCTGCTGCCGCACAGAGCGCAATCAGCCCGAATACGCCCAAAAAGCCGAAGATGCCCCGCCAGCCGGTGATCAGCAGGAGTTGCCCTCCGGCAATGGGCGCCAGGATCGGCGCTGCGCCCATGACCAGCATGAGCAGGGAAAACATCCTGGCCGCTTCGGCGGTGTCGTAGAGGTCCCGCACCACGGCCCGGGAGATCACCATGCCGGCTCCGCCCCCCACCGCCATGATCACGCGCCAGAAGAGAAGCCCCTCGCCCGTGCGGACACAGGCGCAGCCGATTGCCGACGCCACGTACAGCGCCAGCCCGAAAAGCAGGGGGATGCGTCTTCCCCACCGGTCGGCCAGGGGGCCGTAAAAGAGCTGTCCCGCTGCCGAACCGAACAGAAAGGCGGAGATGGAGAGTTGCACCGTGCCGAGGGGCACGCCGAGGTCACGGGCGATCTGTGGAAAGGCGGGCAGGTACATGTCTATGGACATGGAGCTGAAGGCGGTCAGCACTCCGAGGACCAGCACCAGTCGCGCCTGTTGGCGGCGGGTCATGTCGGCCGGCCGGATGGCCGGGGCACGGGAGATCATTTCCATGGGTACGATTTTCTCCGAGTGGTCATATAGTTGTCATATACAACCAAATAGACCAAAAAATCACTTCTGAAGGTTGCGGCAGGCGCGCCGGAGGACATCCCGGCACTGCTCCAGCCGGGCCTCGTCAATCCCCTGCTGGGCTTCCGCCAGGACTCCCCGGGCCAGCGCCGTGGCTTCGTCCATCAGCGCTTTTCCCTTGTCCGTGAGAAAGACGAGGCGCTCCCGCGCATCCCCCGGACTCGGCAGGCGAACAATGAGGCCGCGGGATTCCAGGCCCGCCACGAGACGCGCCATGGTGGTTTTGTCCTTCGCGGTCCTGTCGGCCAGGACCCCTTGGGGGAGGCCGTTCCGGTCCCACAGTTGGATGAGGAACGAGTATTGTTCGGCGGTGATGGGAAAGCCGCGTTGCGAGAGCTCCGCATTGATGCGGCGCAGCATGACGCGGGAGAAGCGGGCCGCCAGGTGCCCCAGGGATTTGTCGAGGGTATGGTTGGTTGGAGACGGCTTCATTTAGTTGTATCGTACAACTTCATGCCTGCGACCGTCAAGCGTGTTTTCCGTCCCCGGAGCCCACGCCCTCCTCCACTGATAAAACCTGCAAAAAAGCCTGAAAGCTGCTATAGTTTCGCCATGTCCACGAACGACCTCCAGCAATTCATAACCATTCTCGAAACCAACCATGAGCTCAGCCGGGTATCGGCCGGGACCGACCCCATCCTGGAGATCGCCGCCATTACTGACCGGGTCTGCAAGAATCCCGGCGGTGGCAGGGCGCTTCTTTTCGAGCACCCTTACGGGTCGTGTTTTCCTCTGGCCACCAACCTGTTCGGCTCGCGCCGCCGCATGGAACTCGCCCTTGGAATTGACAGGCTTGATCTGCTCACCGAGCGTTTGGCCGCGCTCCTGGCGCAGATCCCCGCACCGGCGTTCGATCGCCTTGACCGCCAGCTTGCCGGGCTGCCCGGGTTCAGCCGGTATGCCCGCCTTTGTGCCCCATCCCCCGGTGCTGCCGACATGATCATGGCATCGCCCGACCTCACCGTATTTCCTTTTCTCCAGACTTGGCCGGCCGACGGCAGCGCGGACGGCTATCCCCGGTACATCACCCTGCCGCTGCTGTTCAGCGCCGATCCCGACGGCAACGGCCCCAACTGCGGCATGTACCGCTGCCAGGTGCGCGGGCCGCGTGAACTGGCCATCCGCTGGAATCCCGCTAGCGGCGCGGCACGGCACCTGGAGCAATACCGCCTGCGGGGGGAGCGGATGCCGCTGGCTGTCGCCCTGGGCGGCCCGCCCGCCGCGATCTTCAGCGCCATGATGCCCCTGCCGGGCGACCTGGACGAGATGGCCTTTGCCGGGTTCCTGGCCGGCGCCGCCATTGAGATGGTCCCGTGCCGCACCATTCCCCTGCACGTGCCGGCCACGGCCGAGGCGGTGGTCGAGGGCTTTGTCGATCCGGAAGAAACGGTCACGGAGGGCCCCTACGGCAACCACACCGGGGCATACACACCGGCCGGTCCGGCCGCGCTGCTGCGGGTGACCGCCGTCAGCCACCGGCCCGATGCCGTGATTCCGGCCACGGTGGTGGGGCCGCCCCCCATGGAGGACTGCTGGATGGCCCTGGCGTGGGAGCGGTTGCTGGCGGCCTTTCTCCGACGGTTCGTCCCACCTGTCGCCGACATACGTTTTCCGCTGGAGTGGGTCTTCCACCAGAGCGGTGTCATTTCCCTTGAAAACCCGCGCCCCGGCATGGTAAGGGAAACAGCGGAGCAGCTCTGGCCGCTCCCCTGGTTCGCTGCGGCGCGGCTGCTGGTTTTCGTCGATGCCGGGGCGGACGGGGCGGATTTCGCCGGGGTTGCCTGGTCCGGCATCAATCTGGCCGATTTCGGCCGGGACCTGTTCCCCGACGCCAGCGGAAAACGCTGGGCAGTGGATGCCACCGGCAGCGGTTTGGCGCGGCAACGGATCGTGCCCGACGCTGCTATTGCCGAGCACGTGGCACGGCGCTGGCGGGAATACGGGGTTTAGAAGCGAAATCTGCCACAGAGACACGGAGACACAGAGGACGGCAGAAAGAATTTGTACTCACACAAAGGCACGAAGACACGAAGAGAACCGGAATGCGAAATTCTTTTTGAAGATCAGCCGTATACCCATCACGTATGACGCCTTGCTTTGTACCTTTGTGTGAGACACGTCGGAACAGGTTTTTCTCTGTGTCTCCGTGTCTCTGTGGCAGAATTTGATTGATTTTCGGAAAGGTTCTATCGAAATGACCGTCATGGCAACAGAATCAGGTCTCATACGCAAAATCACCGTGTTCCTGGAGATGATCAAGTTCTCCCACACCATCTTCGCGCTCCCCTTTGCACTGACCGGGGCCTTGCTGGCCGCAAACGGCCTCCCCACGGGCCGGCAGATCCTCTGGATCGTCCTGGCCATGGCCGGGGCCCGCACGGCGGCCATGGGACTCAACCGCCTGATCGACGCCGAGATCGACGCCCGGAACCCCCGAACCGCCAAGCGCGCCATTCCCGCCGGCCTGATCGGCAAGGGGGTGACGCTGGTCTTCATCGTCGCGGCCATTGGCCTGATGCTCCTGGCCGCCGGCATGCTCAACCCGCTCTGCCTCAAGCTCTCTCCCATCGCCCTCTTCTTTCTGGTGCTCTACTCCTACTGCAAGCGCTTCACCTCCCTGGCCCACGTGGTGTTGGGCATCTGCCTGGGCGCGGCCCCCATCGGGGCCTGGGCCGCCATCCGCGGCGGCATCGATGCTCCACCCCTGATCCTGGGGGGCGTGGTGCTGTTCTGGGTGGCCGGTTTCGACATCCTGTACGCCTTGCAGGATCTGGAGTTCGACCGCAGCACCGGGCTGCACTCCATCCCGGTGGTGCTGGGGGTGAACGGCTCCCTTTGGGCGGCGCGGCTGTTCCATCTGGTGATGCTGGCCCTGCTGGTCTGGTTGTTCGTCATCCTGCACCTGGGGGGCTTCTTCCTGGCCGGCATCCTGGCGGCTACGGCCATGCTGCTGTACGAACACTGGCTGCTGAGACACGGCAACCTGGAGAAGCTGGACGCGGCCTTTTTCAACATGAACGGCTACATCAGCGTCGCCATCCTGCTGTTCACGGCAGCCGATGTGCTGACGAGGTACTGAAT
>JAATGX010000277.1 GCA_015688915.1 Desulfuromonadales bacterium | reverse complement strand
GAGATAGGTCTGTCCGGTAAGCGGGCGCTCGATGAACGAAAGCATGGTACTGGAGAAATTCCATGCCACGCCCATGCCTATCACCACGGCGATGACGATGACCACCAGACGCTTGCGCAACTCGACCAGATGTTCGATGAAGGGGAGAGTTTTGGTAGTGGCCATGCTTCCGGCTCCTTGCACGTGACTGAAAAGTCCCCCTTTGAAAAAGGAGGATTCAGGGGGATTTGCCTTTAGTCCCGCACATCAAATCCCCCCTGTCCCCCCTTTTTCAAAGGGGGGAACTCGGTGCGGAAATCTGCCCGGAGACAAAAAACGGCCCGCGTATGCGGGCCGTTTCCCGGTCAGACGAGTGATGCGGTTACGCTTCCTTTGGTTTGATCTCGATCTCGTCCTTGCCATCCGAGGCTTTGCGGAAGTTGCGGATGGTCTTGCCCAGCGAACTGCCCAACTCGGGCAGGCGGCCGACCCCGAAGATCAGGGTGACGATGACGAGCAGGATGCTCAACTCAGGTAAGCCGAATCCAAACATGGTGTTCCTTTCCGCGTTCTAGACGCCGGCAACGGCGGCGAAGTAGCCGTTGTAGTTGATGACGGCCCAGACGGTGCCGGCGGTAGTGTCGATACCGTATGTGCCCAGGGCAGCGCCTGCCGTATAAGGGCCCTGGACGAGCTTCTTGACGCTGCTGCCGATGTTCTGGTCCACGGCGTTGACCCAGTTGCCGTTATAGTCCGGGGAGGCCAGGACCGGTGCACCCTTGGACTTGTCGTAGTTCAACTGGAGCACGTACACGTCGGTCTGGTCGCTTCCCAGGGTGTAGGCCATGCCCCACAGGGCCAGGATGTCGCTGGCGGTGCCGCTGGCATCCCACCAGCTCGTGGTCACGGCATTGTAATATTTACGGCCGCTCGGGTCCACGATCGGGTTGCCGTTGGCGCCGGCCAGAATCTTGGCGGCGGTGGTTTTGTAGGTATCCTGGACCGCGGTGTAGGAATCGCCGTTGCCCAGCACGAATTCCTTGCCCGTCTTGCTCAAGCCGAAGGTCTCCCGTCTGGTGAAGTTGAGAGTGGTCGGGGTGGTGAGCATCAGGGATTCGGTGTTGTCGCCGTAAATGACAGGGACCGGGGCGGAATAATAGTCGATCTGTACGTTCGGTCCGTCCACCGTGACGATGTAGTAGCCGACGGTGTACAGCTCCTGGCTCAACTGAGTCTGGCGTTTGCCGCCGCAGAAGTAGTCATCGTTGGATTTGAGCGCCGACGGTCCCGCCGCCCCGCGCCCCGTGGGATTGTTCTCGTTGGGGGTGTAGAACTTGGAGCTGTTGGATGAGCAGAGGATATGATGGACCTGACCCGCGCCGTTGCCGTCGATGGCCTTCACGATGCTCCGGTTATGGTTGTGATCGTGGCCGCAGAAGTAAAAGTCGACCTTGTTGGAGTCCAGGCTCCGGATGAAATCGTCCATACCGGGGGAACTGGCCGTGGAGGGGTCGTTGCCGAAGAGCACGTCCACATGCTGCTGGGTGATCAGACCTTTGTGGGAAAAGACAAAGGCGTGGGGGGTGGTACTCGCGGATCTGCCCGAGAGGGCGCTGGTGACCCAGCTCTGTTGTTTTTTGGCCGTTGTTCCCAGCCCGTAGGCCGCGCCGTCCGGGTCTTTCCCGTCGAGGGGGGTGAACTGGTCAATGAACAGGAGGCGAGCGTTGTTGTAGTCGAACCCGTAGGAAAGTCCCTTCAGGTTGGCGCTGGGGCTGCCGATGGCGCTGAAGTTGGAGCCGATGGTGAAGGTGTTCCCCGTTTTTGTCGGGGAGGGCTGTTTGGCGCTATCGGGGTTAGTCAGACCCAGGACATTGGCCGGAGAGGCGTTCATGGTGCCGGCCGGGGCCGCCGTACCACCGGTCTGGGGGAAGATGGTCTGGAACTCTTGAGCGGTTACCGCGGTGTCGTCGTGATTGCCGCGCACCGGGAAGAAGCCGATGCCGGCGTTGTACAGCTTCTGGGCGAACAGCGCCCTGGTGTCTTCGGCGACCTGGCCGTTTGCCATGACATAAGACGTACCATCCGATTTGGCGATATTCCGGTTATTACCCGGCACATCATAAGCCGCATCCGCAAAGTCACCCACCTGCACCACGAAGTTGACCCCATGGGCGATGAATTTGTCGTTGAGTTTCTGGATGATGTCAATGGCGGAGGTGTTCGGATTTTTGCCATCATCATAATAGGAATTCCCATCGGCCCATTTCATGTTAAGCCACTGGGTGTCGGCCATGACGCCGAATTTCCAGGCAGTCTTGTTGGTGGTGGAATTCGGGCCGACCGGGGCGGCAAGGGATGTTGCCGGTGTGGACGAATTGTCCGACCCGCACCCTCCCACGACCATGGTTGCCGCGACGGCGCCGACGCCGACCGCGGTGCGTTTCATAAACTCACGTCTGTCCATGCCTTTTACGCTGGTTACTTCGTCCATTGGCTTTTCATCGTTATGCGACATTCTTGATTCCTCCTTTTTTGGTGGTGCTGCACTCACAAATAGACTCACCTGGATTCGTAACATTGCGGGACGCTCGTTGTCCGTGCGCTGTCATGCGGCGATTTCATTCACAATTTTCAGCTTCACTAATTTTCAGCTTCACTAGATAGCAGATAATCCGGGGCCGGGTTGTTAAAGGTGGGATAATGGTAGGTGTCGTTAGTGTCAGTTTTTTTACGATCTTGTGACGCGATTGAATGGACCGGACAGAGGCGGTGCGCGGTATCCGCCCGCGTCCCCGAACGTCTCGCGGTTGTAACCGTATTTTTGCAGGATCGTCGCACGCTAAAACGAAATCTGTGCTAACAGTATGCAACCAATGAAACCATTCCTGTTCATCAACCCCCTGTCCGGGAGCTATGCCCGCAAAAGGATAAACACGGTTCTCACCCGCCTGAAGATTGCCGGCTTGGCGCCGACCGTGTTCTCGGCCTCGACACCGGCGGAGATCCATTCCTACTGCCGCCAGATCAACGAGATTGACGACGCGCCCCTGGTGATCGTCGCGGGCGGCGATGGAACGTTCAATGCAGTGGTTAACGGCCTCCAGCCGGGGAGCGCCACCCTCGCGGTCCTTCCCCTGGGGACATCCAACGTGCTGGCGGCCGAACTCGGCATCAAGTCGGTTAAAAACGGCGTCAAACGCATCGTTAAGGGCAACACGCGGCCGCTCTCGCTCGGTTTGCTCGAACTGGAGCAGGGGAGCCACCGCTTCATCCTCATGGCCGGCATCGGGCTCGACGGGACCGTGGTCCGGGATGTCTGGCCGCTGGGGAAACGGCTGCTGAAGCAGGGCGCCTATGCCCTTTCCGCATTGGTCAGCGCCTTCAGGTGGGACCGGAGCATGATCGAGATCATCACGGCGGACAAACGGCTGGAGTGCCATAGCGTCATCGTCTGCAGCGCCTCGCGCTACGGCGGCGACTTCATCATCGCGCCGGAAGGGGATGTGTTTTCGCCGGAACTCACGGCGGTCTGCATCCGGAAGAACAAAAGGCAGAGTTATGTGCGACTGGCGTATGAGCTGTTTCGGGGGAAGGCGGATATCAGCAGCGAGCTTGTCCGCATCCCGGCCGACGGGCTGGAAATCCGCGGCACCAAGCCGATCCAGATAGATGGCGACTTTGTCGGTTACAGCCCGGCGCGGATCACGACCGTACATGATTTTGCCAGGATCATCGTTTGATACATCAGGGACTGGGGATTGGGGACTGGTGATCACCGTGATCGTCCGCGCCATCGTCATTGCGGCGGCGCTGCTGCATGTACCGCTGCCCGCCTTTGCGTCCCCCCTTGAGATCAGCATACAGGCGCCCGCCGCCCTGCTCGCCACGCCGGTTGCCGGTCATGCGGTCCGGGATGCCGCCGGCCTGCTGCGGAGCATGTTTCCAGGCGCGACGGTAACGGTCAATGGAGCAAACGCCACGGTGCGCCTGGCCCTGCCGGCCATGCCGTCACGCGCCGGCGCCGCCACTGGCCGCCTCTCCGGCCGCATTTCCGTTCCCGACTCCTCCTACCACTGGTCCTCCGCCCGGCAGGGAAAGGGGGTCATCCTCCGTCTCGACGCCTCGTCCCCGGAGGGGGTTGCCGCCGGGCTGTACGGCCTGTTGCAGGAGCGGTTGGGGATGCGCTTTTACCATCCGCTGGAGAGCATCATTCCCGTCCGGCGCGAGTGGCCGCTTCCCCCGCGGTTCACCTTTTCCGGCCGGCCCCGCTTCGCTAAACGGGGGTTCCACCTGCACACCCTGCATCCCACCGAACTGACCGAACAACTCCACAATCCGGCCCGGCCGGGCGCATTCGAGGACGTCGCTGCCTATATCGACTGGCTGACCCGCAACGGACAGAATACCTTCCAGTTCTT
>JAATGX010000303.1 GCA_015688915.1 Desulfuromonadales bacterium | reverse complement strand
TGCGGGTCGGCAGGTCCAGGCTGGAAAAGGGTTCATCCATCAGGATCAGTTCCGGGCGGATGGCGAAAGCCCGCGCCAGGCTGACCCGCTGGGCCTCGCCGCCCGAGAGCTTGTGGGCCGAGCGGCCGGCAAGGTGGCCCACCCTGAACAGTTCCAGGGACTCCGCTCCCCGCCGGCGGGCCTCCGACTTTTCCGTGCCGCGTATCCGCAGCCCCTCCGCCACGTTGTCCAGCACCGTGGTGTCGAACAGAAGCGGCTCCTGGAAGACCATGGCGATCCTGCGGCGATAGCCGGTCTCCATCCCTTGCCTGATCTCTTCTCCCTTGAACACGATCCGCCCGCCATCCCGGCCAACCAGGCAGGCCAACCCCAGCAGCAGGCTGGACTTGCCTGCGCCGTTGGGGCCGATCACGGCCACCTTTTCCTCGGCAGCCACATGGAAGCGCGGCAGATCCAGAACCTGTACGCCGCCGCGCCGTATCCGCAGCCCTTCGGCCAGGAGCAGTGTCGTGGCCTCGCTCATCGCGGTCGCTCCCGCTGCTGGACCAGGGTCAGCAGATAATTGACCCCGAAGGCCAGGCTCAACAGGATCAACGACAGGGCGATGGCCGTGTCGAAGTTCCCCTTGCCGGTTTCCATGACCGTGGCCGTGGTCAGCACCCGCGTCTGCCCCTTGATGTTTCCCCCGACCATGATGGAGGCCCCCACCTCGGAGATCACCCCGCCGAACCCGGCCATGACCCCGGCCAGGAGCGGCAGCCGCGCCTCCCTGACCAGTATCCAGACCATCTGCGGCCGGGTCGCGCCCAGGGCCAGCACCTGCAACTTGAGGTTGGCCGGCAGGTTTTGGATCGAGGCGATGGTGATGCCGGCCACGATGGGGGTGGCGATGACCGCCTGGGCGATGATCATGGCGGCCGGTGTGTAGAGGATCTCCAGGAAACCCAGGGGGCCGTTGCGCCAGAGGAAGATGGTAACGAACAGGCCGACCACCACCGGCGGCAGCCCCATGCCGGTGTTGACCCCGCTGATCACCAGGCGCCGGCCGGGGAAATCGGCCAGGGCCAGCAGGGTTCCGACCGGGATGCCGAGGAGCAGGCTGATCAGGGTGGCGCAGCATGAGACCTTGAGCGAGAGCAACGTTACCGCCATGACCTCGCTGTCAAGCGTGGCGAAGAGGTGGAACGCCTCCCGGATGCCTTCGAGGATCAGCCCCATCAGAGTCCCAGGGCGGCCGGGTTTTTGCCTGCATCGGGGAAGAAGAGCGGTGCGCCGAATTTGTCCACGCCGAAGCGGCCGATCACGCCCTGGGTCTTCGGCGCAACCATGAAGTCGGCGAACGCCTTGCCTCCGGCGGTGTTGATTTTGGGCGATCTGGCCGGGGCGAGTTCAATCACGTGGTAGATGTTGAGCAATTTGCTGTCCCCTTCCACCAGGATGACGAGATTGAGGCCCTTTTTCAGGGCAAGGTAGGTGGCCCGGTCGGTGAGCGTGTAACCTTTCTTCTCGGCGGCAACATTCAGCGTCTGGCCCATGCCCAGACCGGTCTGCTGGTACCATTTCTGCCCGTCGGGATTGACGCCCGCCCCTTTCCAGAGGACCTTTTCCTTGGCATGGGTGCCCGAGTTGTCGCCCCGCGACATGAAGAATGCGCCGGCCTGGGCAATGCGCTTGATGGCGTCGGTGGCGCCGGTGCCCTTGATCCTGGCCGGGTCGGCGGAGGGGCCGACGATGATGAAGTCGTTGTGCATCACCAGGCGGCGCGTCGCCCCGAAGCCATCGGCCATGAATTTCTTCTCAGCGTCGGGTGAGTGCACCAGCAGCACGTCGGCCTCCCCTTTTTCCCCCATTTTCATGGCCTGGCCGGAGCCGACCGCGATGGTCTTGACCTGTAAGCCGCTCTCCTTCTCGAACAGCGGCACCAGCAGATCCAGCAGGCCGGAATCCTGGGTGCTGGTGGTGGTGGCCAGGATGACGGTCCTGGAGTCTGCGTGGGCAAAAGGAGCCAGAAGCAGGGTAAGGGTGAGAACGGCGAGAATCAAGCGTTTCATGGGTCAACCTCCTGAGGGGAATAGTGGTGCGGTCGTTCTGAAAAACAAAAGGCCCCTCGTCTGAATAGAGAAAGGGGCCTGGGCGGACCGATCGAACGGTTCGGCAAGCGTATTCCCCTTTTCAAAGGAAGGGCGGCGCCGTTTCCGGCGACACCCGCAGGTCGGACGCCGTGGGGATTTCTTCCCGGTAGGCGTGCCGACTCGGAGATGGCGGCATTTTATCGAAACCCATGGCGGTTGACAAGGGGAATTGGCCCCATGGCATCGTTGAATTAGCGTCCGTATCGTGATATAGATACATCCTCTGTAGTCACTCCAGCCCCCATTTCAGGTTACCCCCATGGCCCTTGCAGAACATGTCCTGAACGGCGATATCCGTGCCGCCGCCCGCCTGATGCGGGATATCGACGATAACCGCCCCTCGGCGGTCGAAGAACTGAAGCTTCTCTATCCCCACACCGGCAATGCCTACATCATCGGCATCACCGGTCCGCCCGGCGCAGGCAAGTCCACCCTGGTGGACCAGGTGACCGCCGTTTTCCGCGCCAGGGGAAAGAAGGTCGGGGTGGTGGCCATCGACCCCACCAGCCCCTTTACCGGAGGCGCCATCCTGGGCGACCGCATCCGCATGAACCGGCATTCCTGCGACGAAGGGGTGTTCATCCGCAGCCTGGCCACCCGCGGTGCCCTGGGGGGGCTTTCCCGCTCCACGTCCGACGTGGCCCTGGTCATGGATGCCCTGGGCATGGATATCGTCATCATCGAAACCGTCGGCGTCGGCCAGGACGAGGTGGATATCGTCAAGGCCGCCCATACCACCTGCGTGGTGATGGTGCCGGGGCTGGGGGACGACATCCAGGCCATCAAGGCCGGCATCCTGGAGATCGGCGACATCTTCGTGGTCAACAAGGCCGACCGGGACGGCGCCGACCGGACCGCACGGGAACTCGTGACCATGCTGGAGATGCGCAATGCCCCGGAGGAGCTCTGGAACCCGCAGGTACTGAAGACCGAGGCCCAGCGGGGCACGGGGATCGAGGAGTTGGTCGGGGAAATCATGGCCCACCGCGATTACCTCTTCTCCAGCGGCGCCATCGAATCGTTCCTGCGGGAGCGCAACGAACGGCACTTCATGGATATCCTGCGGGACAACCTGTTCAAGCGGGCCGTGGCCTTCATGGAGCGGGACAACACCCTGGCCAGGGTGGTGGACGGCATGTGCGGTGGCGGCATTGACCCCTATTCTGCGTCCGAGGACGTGATTGGCGGGATGCTGGGGAAAGACTGACCACACGCCTGCCACGATCTTGTCCCGGAGGAGGATGCCCCGCGTTTCTTCCATTGAATTATTTCCGTTTTGTTCTATACTTAATCCGCGCTGATGAAGGACGTATCACGCCTAACTCACAGGGAGAGATACATGACACTTACCGAAATCATGCTGATCATCATAGCCGGTGCGCTCTGCGTCCTGGTGCCGACGATGATACCGGCGCTGCTGGCCGTGAAACGCGCGGCGGTTTCGTTCGGATCGCTGTCAGACATGCTCGACAGGGAGTTGAAGCCGGCCATTCGGGAGTTGACCGCGACCCTGGCCGACCTGAAGACCGTCGGCGATGGCGTGGCCGAGCAGACCGACGACGTCAAGCGTTTCATGTCGGCCCTGGGCGAAACCGGTGACAATCTGCATACCATCAACCGCACGGTGGGGGCTGTGACCTCTGTGCTCAGCGCCACCTCGGTCTGGGTGACCGGGGCCAAGGTTGCGGGAAGATACGTAGTTGAACGCTATCTCAAAAAACGGGGAGGGAAGTAACCATGTCCGATGAAGAAAGAGGAATATCCGCGGGGACCGTGTTGGTGTCGTTTGTTGCGGGTGCGGCGTTGGGCGCCGGCCTGGCGCTGCTGTACGCCCCCAAGAGCGGCCGGGAGATGCGCGAAACCATTGCCGATCTGACCGAGGACGCGGTGGACAAGATCAAGGAATACGCCAAAGAGGCCCAGGAAAAGATCAAGACGGTGGTGGAGGAGGGCAAGGAAACCGTCCTGGAGAAAAAATCCATCCTGGCGTCGGCCATCGAGGCCGGCCGGGAGGCGATGCAGAAGGAAAAGGGACGTTTCACGCAGTCGTAAGAAGCCAGAAACAGATTTGCCGGGACAAACCGGATTCATGTTGCGAAAAAAGACCCACCACGGCGGGTCTTTTTTTATGGGTGAGGGCAAGAAGGCACGCATTCATCAAAGCCGCACGGTACGGGCAACCAGGAGGGCAATGCCCGGTAGAACCCCGTTCCATGAGGGTTTGCGTATGATTGACTTTCCAGCGGAACTCAACTATACTTGCGAAAATTTTGTCCACAGGAAACCATGTGAACCCTGTTTTACTCATCATAACGCTGCTGTTGTTCGCCCTTCCGGCAGGTGCGACGGAACCGGCCCATTCACTCCTGGCCGAATTGACCCGTCCCACGGCCCCGATGCCGGATCGTCTCGGGCAGCCGGCGCTTGTCCCGCCGGACGAACCGCTGATCGTGGAGGAACAAGCCGGTCCGGTGGCCGACCTCTTCACCCTCGAAGAGCTTAAGGCGAAGACCGATAACGGCGTTGAACTGGCCTTGCCCGACGTGGATCTCCCCTCCTCGGATATCCCGCTGGCGCTCAACGGCAAGGTCGAGTATTTCCTCTATTATTTCCAGACCAAGGGTAAGCCGGCCTTTTCGCGCTGGCTCTCCCGCTCCTCACGATACATCCCCATGATGAAAGAAGTCTTCAAGCGGGAAGGACTGCCCGAGGATCTGGTCTATGTGGCCATGATCGAGAGCGGGTTCCAGATGCATGCCCGGTCGTTCGCCAATGCCGTGGGGCCGTGGCAATTCATGTCCGGAACCGGCCGGCGGTACTCCCTGCGGATCGACCAATGGATCGACGAGCGCAAGGAACCGCTCAAGGCCACCGTGGCCGCCGCGCTTTACCTGAAGGAGCTTTCCGGGATTTTCAACGGCGACTGGTATCTGGCCGCGGCCGGCTACAACGCCGGTGAGAACAAGATCCTGCGCGCCATCGACATGTACAACACCAGCGATTTCTGGGAACTCTCCCGCGGTTCGTATCTCAAGCGCGAAACCAAGGAGTATGTCCCCAAACTGCTGGCCGCGGCCATTATCGCCAAGGACCCGGCCCATTACGGTTTTTCCGATGTGGCCTATCTCCCCCCTATCGAGTTCGATACGGTCAGTATCCCCACCCGCACTGACCTGGAACTGACGGCCAAGCTGGCCGGCACCAGTTACGAAACCATCCGCGAGCTGAACCCGGACCTGCGCCACTGGTGCACCCCGCCCAACTATCCGGACTTCCAGTTGAAGGTTCCCAAGGGGACCAAGGAGCGCTTCGAGGCGGAATACGCCAGGATCCCCGAGGATCAGCGCTTTACCGAAAAGGTGCTCTATTCCCGCTACCGTGCCCGCAAGAAGGACTCACTCAAGGGGGTGGCCCGCCGTTACGGCATCACGCCCGCTGCGCTGGCGGAACTGAACGGCATCGACAAAAAGAGCCGCATTGCCGGTCTGACCCTGGTCGTTCCGGTCAAACAGACCGTGGATTTCAGCCACGAGGGTCGCACCGCCAGCCGTAGTGCAGGGGCCAAAGGGGGCTTTGCCAAGTATTACACGGTCAGGAAGGGCGACACGCTGGAACAACTCGCCAGGCGTTTCAACACATCCACCAGGCTGCTCACGGCCTGGAACAAGCTGAAGGGGAAGATCTCCCTGAAGCCGGGCCTCCGCATCATTATCGCCAAGTTTACCGAAAAGAACGGGAAGATGGTCCCCGCAGGGGAAAAGGCCTGACCCTTCCCGCCTCCCCGCCCATGTCCATGAAAGGAATCACCGATGTATAATATCCTCATCTCCGCCGCGGTCTCGCTGGCCGTTCTCGCAATTCTGCTGCTGGTCAAGCTCCCTTGGTGGGGCGCGCTGCTGATCGCCCTGGCGGCCTTTGGCGGCCTGTTCATACTGCTTTCCCGCCGCACCATGAAGCAGGTCATGGTGGTCATTGAGACGGCCGGCAAGGACTTGCAGGGGCAGCGCTTCGAAAAGGCCGTCCGTGAGCTCAAGGACGCCCTGAAATACGGCAAGTGGCAGATCTACGTGGAGGGGCAGCTCAACTCCCAGATCGGCATGATCTACTACATGAAGCGCGATTTCTCCAACGCCTTTCCCTATCTGGAGAAGTCGTTCTTCAAGAACTGGGCCGCCATGGGGATGCTGGCCATCTGCTACATGAAGCGCCAGAAAAAGGACAAGATGACCGCCACCTTCGAGAAAGCGGTCATGGGGAGCCCCAAGGAATCCCTGCTCTGGAACCTGTACGCCTATTGCCTGAACGAGAGCGGTGAGACGAGCAAGGCCAAGGAGGTCATCGGGAAGGGGCTGAAAAAGCTTCCCGGCGACGTGCCGCTCACGGAAAACCTGGAGAACCTGCAGCAGGGCAAGAAGATGAAGATGCGCAATTACGGCGACATGTGGTTCCAGTTTCACCTGGAGAGCATGGCGGCCATCCAGAAACACCAGATGGCGGCCATGGGCGGGCGCATGCAGCGCCGCGTGACAGTCAGAAAATAGCGCCTGGTTGGTGCCGTTTCGTGGGAAAAAGCCGTTCGTTGGACGGCTTTTCTTGTTTGTGGCGGCATCGGGTCGACCCACCATGACGGAAGCCCCGCATCCCATCAGGGAAGCGGGGCTTCGCGCATGTACGCCGTCACTGTCGCGCCACGGCTGGAACCTGATCCCGGTTCCCTCCTGCCAGGGCCGGGTGACGAGCGCATGCGCTACGGCCTCCCCGCCTCCTCGGCCATGGCGGTGATGGCATCGAGGACCACATGGTCATGCCTGTCCCGGCTGAGGGCCTGGGCCACGGTTGGGATCTTGAGCAGCGACTTGACCAGGCCGAAGCGCAGGTCGCGCGGAAGGATGGCGATATAGGCAACCAGGTTCTCCTCCTGCTCCGGGGTGAGGCCGGGAGACGACTGTAGCGTGATGGTGAGATCGGTGATGGTGGCGGCCTGGACGTCGTCCCGCTGCTGTTCGGCCTGCCGGGCAACCTCGTCCCAGGTGTCGAGGATCTCGCCGGCGGTCAGGGGCCGGTGGCGCTGGTCGGCCAGCCAGCGCATGAACATGATGGCAGCCTCGTTGCCGACAATGCCGGCATAGACCTCCATTTCCAGGTCGCCGGGGAAACGGCAGTTCCTGCGCAGGGTGCTGATCATCTCCCAGGCCCGCTCGGTCGGCTCCATCCGCATGTCCATGGGCGCCCCCTGTCTGGCCAGCAGGGTGCTGTTGGCCCCCAGGAAGCGGCGCACCCCCTCGTCCAGCCCGCAGTCGGCGGCGTACCGGGCCCAACAGGCGTGGTCGCTCTCCACGTAGAGCATCACCATGCGGTCGATCAAGGCCCGGTCCAGGGTGGCCACCTGATAGCTGCCGTCGGGAGGATTGATGGTCACCACCACCTTGTGCCGGGGCGCCAGGCGGTGGATGTGCAGGGCCCGCGGTTCACCCTCGACGGGCGGTTCCACGAACTGGAAGATGGCCTGCAGGGTGTCTTCCTGCTGGGCCCGGTTCAGTTCGTCGCAATGCACGACCGTGGGCGGGTCGTTGTCGCCCGGCCACCAGGAGGGGCGGGACCAGTGCATCACGTCTCCCTCGCGGTAGGGAATGCCCACCAGGTCGCCCACCTCCATCTGTCCCAGGCGCAGGGATGTGTAGCGCCAGTTGTCCCGGCGGCAGACCTGGATGATGCCGGCGCTCTTGCCGACACCGCGATGTCCGACCACACAGGGGGTCAGGTCGGTCTTGGCCAGGATCTCGGCCAGTACCAGTTTCATCTGCTCTATGTTCACGGCAGTATGCCTCCGAATGTCAGGTACCCGGATCATAGCCGCAAATCGCCTTTTCGACAAGCACGCAGCTCCCCTTGTGTTCCCGCGCGGTAGGGAAACGCCTTACCATGCCCTCCGAAGTATGCTATATAGACAGGGACGGCTGATGGCTTGAAAGCCGGCAACCGGCAAGGATGGCGATCATGGATGAACAGCGGCAGCGCCGGACATACGGTCGTACGGCAATAATCCTGCTGGCAGCGCTCATCGGCGCGGGCCTGGTGGGAAATGTCTGCTCCCTGGGGCTCTTCACCGGCTTCAACTACCTGTTCGGCAGCATCGCGGTACTGCTGGTGGTCTGTCTGTTCGGGCCATGGTGGGGAGTGCTGGCGGCGCTGGTGGCCTCCTCCTGGACCATGGTGCTGTTCGGCCACCCCTATGCCATGGTCTGGCTCTGCGCCGAGCCGCTCTTTGTCGGCTGGCTGCTGCACCGTGGCAGGACACGCATCATCATACTCTACGATGCCCTTTTCTGGATGTTCGTGGGGGCGCCGCTGGTGTGGCTCTTGTTCCGCCATGTCATGCAAGCGCCGCTCCTGGGCACCGTGGCGGCCATGCTGATGTACGCGGTGATCGGCCTGGTCAATGCCTTGATCGCCAGCCTCCTGTTGGTCTATGTGCCCCGCCTGACCTCCATCGGCCGCGGCGTTGCGCCGGACACCGTCCCGATCCACAATCTGGTATTCAGCCTGATGATGGCCGTTGTGGTCATTCCGGCCCTGGTCGTCATGGTCCTGCACGGCAAGGACGCGGAGCAACGGTATTTCCGGGACATGTATAGCGACCTCGAGGATAGTTCGCGGGCGGTGCTGTACGAGACCAGGCTGGGCCTGCAGAAACAGATGTTCATCCTGTCCGACCTAGAGAAGCAGAGCGAGGGGTTCGACCTTGCGAAAGTCGGGGCGTCCTTCCCGGTGCTGCAGCATGCCGTGGAACAGGTCCGTAACTCGAACCCCGACCTGTTTCTGGTCTACATCGGCACCGTCGCCGGCCGCTCGCTGGCCTACGCACCGATCCGAAACGAGCGCGGCGAGTCGACCATAGGATTGGATTTCTCCGACCGCGACTACTTCAAAGCCATGGCACGGACCCGTAAACCATGTGTCAGCGATACCTTCGTCACCCGCGGCGCCGTGGCCACACCCAGTATCGCGCTGGCGTTCCCGTTTGTTTCCGGGGGTGAATTCAGGGGCTATGCCGCCGGAGCCGTCCGGCTCTCCCTGTTCGCGGACCTGCTGGCGGCGACGCGTCTCAGGCGGCATCACCATGTCACCCTGCTGGACAACAGCAACCGCGTCATCACCAGCACCGACAGCCGGTATGCCCCCATGCAGCCGTTCGATCCCTGTCCGGGCGGCGCACTGACCCCGGCCGGCCGCGGCATCCAGCGTTGCATGCCGGACAGCAGTTCGCCCCTGCCCCTCTGGCAGCGCGTGCGGCGTTCAAGCTACATCCTCAGGACCCCGGTCGGGAACGATGTCCCCTGGAACATGCTGGTCGAAGTCCCCTATGCCCCCTATCAGCAGCTCCTGTTGGAAGAGCACATCAAGTCATTGCTGGTGTTGCTGGTCCTGAACATGCTGGCCCTCACGGTTTCCGTCGCCGTCTCGCACCGCCTGGTGGCGCCCCTGACCAGGCTTTCCCTGGTTACCACCGACCTTCCGGAACGCCTGCTGCAGGAAAAGGTCGTGGCCTGGCCGGCGAGCATGGTGAACGAGATCGACCAACTGATCGGCAATTTCAAGGCCATGGCCGCCGCACTCGGCCAGAAGTTCCAGGAGATCACCTTTGACAACGAGACCCTGGAACAGCGCGTGGAGGAGCGGACCCGGGAGTTGACCTGGATCAACGAGGAGATGCAGAAGGAGATTGCCGAGCGCATCCTGACCGAGCAGCAGCGCGACCGTCTGATGACCGAACTGGAGTTGAAGAACAAGGAGTTGGAGGAGATCATCTACGTGGCTTCCCACGATCTGCGTTCGCCGCTGGTGAATGTCCAGGGGTTTGGCCGCAAATTGGTCAAGGACTGCGCCGAACTGGACAGAATCTTCAACGGTCCCGACCCTGGCGGGCAGCAGCGGGCCGTGGTGGAGCGCATCCTCGGGGAGAGCATTCCCAAGTCCCTTGGTTTTATCACCGGCAGCATCGAAAAGATGGACGGCCTGCTGAACGGCCTGCTGCGGCTGTCGCGGCTGGGAAGGGCGGCCCTCTGTTTCGAAACGCTTGACATGCGGGCCATCTTGACGAAAATAGTCTCCTCCATGACCTTTCAGATCCAGTCGGCCGGGGCGCAGGTGGAGCTGGGGCCTCTGGAGCCGTGCGTGGCCGACGCCGTGCAGGTAACCCAGATCTTCAGCAATCTGCTGGACAACGCCGTCAAATACCGCTCGCCGCTCCGTCCCCTGCATGTCCGTGTTTTCAGCGAGAATACCGACGCGGGGGTCCGCTACTGCGTCGAGGATAACGGCATCGGTATCCCCCCTGAACAGCAGGAGATGATCTGGGAGATCTTCCATCGTCTCAATCCGCAGGACAGTCAGGGGGAGGGGCTGGGGCTCACCACGGTGCGCAGGATCACCGACCGTTTGGGCGGTTCCGTCCGGGTCGAATCCGCGGTCGACTCGGGCAGCCGTTTTTACGTGGTGCTGCCCGGTCCGCAGGGCGTTGAACAGGTGGATACGGACAAGGAGGAGAAATCGTGAATACCGGTGCCAAGCAGGAAGTCACCATCCTGATAGCCGAGGATGACGACGGCCACGCCGAACTGATCAAGGACAACCTGTTCGAATCCGGGCTGAGGAATCCGCTGGTCCGTTTTCGCGACGGCCAGGAGGCGCTGGATTTCTTTTTTGCCCCACCGGCGGGAAATACGCTCCGCCGCGAGCACGGCCGGGCCTACATGCTGCTGCTCGATATCCGCATGCCCAAGGTGGACGGCGTCGCGGTGTTGAAGCGGATCAAGGGGGCGGCGGAGTTGAAGAACATGCCGGTGATCATGCTGACCACCACCGACGACCCGCGCGAGATCCGCACATGCTATGAGTTGGGGTGCAACTGCTACATCACCAAACCGGTTGACTATGGAAAGTTCACCGATATACTGACCCGTCTCGGCCTGTTCCTGCTGGTGGTGCAGGTGCCGCAGTTGAACGGGCCGTAGGGGCAGAGACCATGGAATACCCATCACGACGGGAGGAGCACTGAATGTGTGGAATTGTAGGTTATATCGGCGGGCAGCAGGCGACGCCCGTTATCCTGGAAGGTCTGAAAAAACTGGAATACCGCGGTTACGACTCGGCCGGCATCGCCACCCTCGCGGAGGGGGGCTCGGGTATCCGCCGCAGTGAAGGCAAGCTGGTCAACCTGGAGACCCTGTTGCGGGAGCAACCCCTGGCCGGCACCATCGGCATCGGCCATACCCGCTGGGCCACCCACGGCCGCCCCTCGGAGATCAATGCCCATCCCCACAAGGCCGGGCCGATCATCGTGGTGCATAACGGCATCATCGAGAACTACCTGCAACTCAAGGAACAGCTCAAACAGCAGGGGCACAATTTCAAGAGCGAGACCGACACGGAGGTCATCGCGCATCTGGTGGAGGAGAAGTCCAAAAATGAGCCGGATTTTGAAAAGTCGGTGCACCTGGCCCTGGCCGAACTGCGCGGCGCCTATGCGGTCTGCATCCTCAACGAGCGGCAACCGGGCACCCTGATCGCCGCCAAGCTCGGCTCCCCCATGGTGGTCGGTCTGGGCAACGGGGAGTTCTTCGTGGCCTCGGACATTCCCGCCATCCTGGCTTATACGCGGGAGATGGTCTTCATGGAGGACGGCGAGATGGTCGTGTTCCACGATGGCGCGGTGCGTTTTTCCACCATTGCCGGCGCGCCGCTGGACAAACAGCCGCGCCACATCGACTGGTCGCCGCTGATGGCCGAAAAGGGGGGGTACAAGCATTTCATGCTCAAGGAGATCCATGAGCAGCCGCGGGCCGTGCGCGACACCATTGCCGGCCGCCTGCTGGAGGGCGAGGGGGACATCTACTTGGAAGACCTGCCTTTCAGCGACCGTCAACTGGCCGCCATCAAGCGGATCATCATCGTGGGCTGCGGCACCTCCTGGCATGCCGCCCTGGTGGGCAAGTTCTACATCGAGGGGTACTGCCGCATTCCCGTGGAGGTGGACATCGCCTCCGAGTTCCGCTACCGCAACCCGGTCATCGACGATACCACACTGATAATGGTCATCTCCCAGTCGGGCGAGACGGCCGATGCCCTGGCGGCGCTGCGGGAGGCCAAGTCACGCGGGGCCATGAGCATGACCATCTGCAACGTGGTGGATTCGTCCATAGCCCGCGAAGCGACCGGGGTGATCTACACCCATGCCGGTCCGGAGATCGGCGTGGCCTCCACCAAGGCCTTCGTTACCCAGTTGACGGCCCTCTACCTGTTCACCATCCGCCTGGGGCGTGCCGTCTGTACCCTGGACGCAGCCAGCGGCCAGCGCATGATCGCGGACCTCAAGCGGGCTCCCGCCCTGCTGGAGGAGGTGCTCAAGCTCGACGCCACGGTCGAGAAGATCGCCAAAAAGTATATGAACGCCCGGGATTTCCTCTACATGGGGCGCGGCAAGAACTTCCCCATAGCCCTGGAGGGGGCGCTCAAGCTCAAGGAGATCTCCTACATCCACGCCGAAGGCTACCCGGCCGGGGAGATGAAGCACGGCCCCATCGCCCTGATCGACGAGGATGTGCCGGTGGTCGTGCTGGTGCCGAAAAACAGCGCCTATGAGAAGACCCTTTCCAACATGGAGGAGGTCATCGCCCGCGGAGGCCGGGTGATCGCCCTCTGTACCGAAGGTGATGACGAGGTCCGCGGCCGCGCCGAGGATATCATCCAGATCCCCAGCCTTGACGAGGATCTGGACCCGCTCCTGCTGTCGGTTCCCCTGCAACTGTTGGCCTACCATATCTCCGTGCTCAAGGGGACCGACGTGGACCAGCCGCGCAACCTGGCAAAGTCGGTGACGGTGGAGTAACGGCATCGGGAACCGGACACCTGGAACGTGGGATGAAATAGAAGGGGCCGCTGGCAGCGGCCCCTTCACCTCTCATCTCGATGCATCATTCACCTCTTTGTCAGCGACGTTACGCTTCGTGCCCCGTCGCTTTCATTTCACCCTTGACGACTTCCTTCACGCCCTTTGCCATGCCCAGCATGAGCAAGACGGCCGGCATCGTTTGCGCTACGACTATCAGCGCACAGAACCCGAGAAAGATCCAGGAGAAGATACCGCTGTCGTCGACGCGCGGAGTAGTTGCCGCCATTGCGGTTGCGGGGGCGATGGTTCCGATTACGGTGGTGATAAGTGCTCTCATGACGTCCTCCTTTTTATCGTTCGTTCTTTTAATTCGCTCTTGTCTTTACACGTAGCATTGGCCGTGCCAAGAGCATCCTCTTCTACGAGATGTAATGCAACTCATTGATATTTAGGTAGTATTTTTAGTATTTTGCCGGGGCGTCTGTGGAGTTCCGCTTCGATAAGCCGGCAGCATGTATAGCAGAGCTATACACACGGCAGTTTGGACGGGCATCGCAAACCGGCCCTGGACAGGCTTTTGCCGCTGGTTATGTCGTTGGGACTGGTGTATATACGTTCTCGATAATCAACCATGGGGGATTCATGAATCATCTGCTCGTCAGGAATCTTGCCGCATCAATTGAACAGGCTGACCCGCCGGTAAAAATCACCACGGCAAAGCCGGAAACCGTGAAGAACCCGTTCTCATGAGTAACTCCGACGAAGTGACCATCGAGCGCGACCGCCAGGACGCACAGGGCGAGGATGGCACTGATGTGCCTCCGGATCGTATAAACCCGGACACGTTGCGCAACATGGCGGCGGAGTTCGTGACGCGGGACTGGTCGGAATTGGCCGATGCCGGATACACACTTGACGAGAAAATCGAACAGGTGCTGCAGCAGCTAAAGGATGGCAGGGCCAAGGTGGTGTTCGACATGACGACCGAGACCTGCAACATCGTCCCAGCCGATAACATAATCACCCAACCACTACGGAGGTTGCCATGAAAGTTCCAGCCATACATAAAGAAAGGCGCCCCGTATAGCATGGCACTACCCTCAACAATCTACCGGGTGACTCTTCAGGTATCCGACGTCGATCGGGGAGTCTACGAGACGATCCAGACAACCGCGGCCCAGCACCCATCGGAAACCGGGGAACGACTCGTTGCCCGGCTGCTGGCGCTGGCCATTTTCCACGAGCCGGAACTCGCCTTCACGAAAGGGCTCTGCGCAGCCGCCGAGCCGGATATCTGGGTCGTCGGTCCTGACGGCAGAACTCAACTCTGGGTGGAAGTCGGGTTGCCCGATGCCGACCGCATCATCAAAGCGTCCCGCCACGCGGAAAGGGTTGCGCTGCTGACCTGCGGCAAGGCGCTGGCCAACTGGGATCAGCAGCATCTTCCCAAGCTGGAGAAGATCGCCAATCTGACCGTCGCCAGCGTCGAACAGGGATTCATCAGCGCCATCGTATCCCGGCTGGAGCGAGTCATCGGTTGGTCGATCACCATCACGGAGGGGACGTTGTATCTGGCGATCGGCGACACGACCTACGAGACAACCATTCAGGTAAGAATGGGCGAACTATGAGCTTCAATCTGTAATATAACTATCGTACGATTATGTGCATGGGCCAGTTGCCGACATTATCTCGCAAGAATAGCAATGTTAGAGGATTGATGGAGAGACGATGGGGATTTTCGATGTGACGAGCAAGCGCGGGACTAATGTCCGTCATCTGTTACGCGCCCTGCGCTCCAGGAATTATCGGCTCTTTGTCGCCGGACAGAGCGTCTCTCTTGTCGGCACCTGGATGCAGCAGGTCGCCATGAGTTGGCTTGTGTACCGCCTGACCGGCTCCGCCCTGCTCCTTGGCGTCGTCGGCTTCACCAGCCAGATCCCCACGCTCCTCATAGCTCCTGTCGCCGGCGTGCTCGCCGACCGCTGGGACCGCCGCCGTCTTCTGCTCGGCACCCAGGTGCTGGCCATGGTGCAGGCGGTCCTTCTGGCGGTTGCCGTTCTGACCGGCTATGTGCAGGTCTGGCAGATTATCCTGCTGAGTTTGGTCCTTGGCGTCGTCAACGCTTTCGACATCCCCATACGTCAGTCCTTTGTGGTCGAGATGGTCGACCATCGGGAGGATCTGGGCAATGCCATCGCCCTCAACTCCTCCATGGTGAATGCCGCCCGTCTCATCGGCCCTTCCGTGGCGGGGCTCCTCGTGGCCTACATGGGCGAGGGGCTCTGCTTCGTCGTGAATGCCGTCAGTTACCTGGCCGTCATCCTGGCGCTCGTCGCAATGCGTATAACGCCCAGCGCTCATCAACAGCGCCCGAGGCGCAATATTCTGCATGAACTCCGCGAAGGCTTCCAGTACACCTTCGGATTCGGGCCGATCAGGAGCATCCTGATCCTTGTGGCGCTCATAAGCCTCATGGGAATGCCCTACGCCGTGCTGGTGCCGGTCTTCGCGAAAGAGGTCCTTCACGGAGGCGCGCATACCTTTGGTTTCCTTATGGCTGCGGCCGGTTGCGGCGCCCTTTCAGGCACCCTGTATCTTGCCTCCCGCAAGAGCGTACTCGGGTTGGGGCGGGTGATCGTAAATGCCACCGTGATTTTTGCGGCAGGAATCGCGGCATTCGCCGTATCCCGCAATTTTGCCGTCTCGTTGCTGGCGCAGACGATGGCCGGTTTCGGCGCCATGACGCTGGTCGCTTCCAGCAATACGGTGCTTCAGACAATTCTCGAGGAGGACAAGCGCGGCCGGGTAATGAGCTTCTTCACCATGTCGTTCGTGGGCATGGCGCCGTTCGGGAGCCTCGCGGCCGGGGCAATGGCCGACCTCGTCGGCCCACGCGAGACGCTCTTGGTCGGTTCCGGCTTCTGCCTTGCCGCCGGCGTGTTGTTCGCCCGTCACCTTCCAAAGATCAGGGAAAAGGTCCGGCCGATCTATGTGAGCATGGGGATCATCCGGGAGGTTGCCGACGGCATGGAAAGCGGCGCGGATACCCCGCCCATGGATGAAGCTTCAAGGAACCGTTCCTGATTGTCCCCGGCCGTCATGGGGCAAAGCTACCCCAAATAAGGTGCCGTGCATCTTATCTCGGTGATTGCCATCTGCCCCACCCATGACTCGGTTGACATAACATGTTGAAATGACGCATTACTTGCTGCGTGATTTATTTGGCACTACTGCTGCAATGCCACTGATTAGTTAATCAATCCACTCGGAGGTCGTTCAAATGAAAAAAGTTCTGTCCACTCTCGTTGCCGCTCTGGTTG